>NZ_JAEPRP010000008.1:0-18083 GCF_016652895.1 Ensifer sp. SSB1 | reverse complement strand
CTGCGCCGCCACTGGCGGGGCGTCGCCCCCGCCGCCTGCGCGAAGGCCCGGGTAAAGTGGCTCTGGTCCGAAAAGCCGCAGACGACGGCAATTTCACTCAGGGATGTGGGAGAAAACTGCAGCAGGTCCTTGGCCTTTTCGATCCTCTGCTGCAGCAGCCAGCGGTAGGGCGTGCTGCCCATGGTCTCGCGAAAGGCACGCAGAAAAGCCGCCTGCGACAGATTGCATGTTTGGGCCAATTCCTCGACCGTGAGCTCGCCATCGAGCCGGGCTTGCACCAGATCGCGGATCTTTTCCTGGCAGCGCTGGGAGAGCCTGCGCCCCCCGGCCAAGCTGTCGCCGCGGCCATTGCCGTACTGCCGCACCATATGCACGCCGATCGCCACCGAGAGCTGGTCGACGAAGAGCGCGCTTCGATCCGTGTGACCGTCTACCGACGCAAACAGGGCGCCGAGCATGCCGCCGAGGACCGGATCGGGCGAGGCGGAAACGGACCGTAGCTCGCTGACGCCGGAAACATTTGCGGCGTCAGCGATGCGCTCCAGCGCACAGTGGCCGATTTCGAGCAAGGTGAAATCGAAGGACCCTTTGAGATCCGCCTTGTAATCGTCGGCAAAGTTCCTGACGTAGATCGCGTTTTGGCCGAACTCCTGGGTCGCAGTGTGATGCGCTCCGAAAACCCGGCGGCTATGACCGCCCACAAGCGACAGGCCGATCAGATAGCCACGCCCGTTGCCAGGCGTCGTCACCTGGCCCGGCGGTCCCGCTGTCGACCGCTTGCGATGGAAGACCACATCTCGGCCTTCGATCGTCCTGTTGTCATCGAGCAGGTCGAGCGAGCATCCGAGACTGTCGCGCGGTCGCGCTCCGGCTGAGGCAGAGGAAGCATTCGTCATCGTCTTCGCTCCTGTGTGTCGAGACTACCCGGCAACGCCTCCTGCCGTGACGATGAAAACGAAGGATGCGGATCGCCGTGCGCATGGGAAACGTGCACGCAATTCACTCTCGGATTCACCAGATCGTTTGCAGGAGCGGCCCTATGATTGCCCCGGCCGCCGCATCATTCTTGCACGTTTTTCATCTGTTTTGAAAATTTTGCACGAGGGCGCGCCCTCTTTCCACGCTATTGCGGAGGTCGATCCACAGCGACGATGACGGACCGGTTCTTTTTCCGGAAGCGCGCCGGCGTCTCGCCCGTCTGGCTGGTGAAAACCCGGGTCATGTGGCTCTGGTCGGCAAACCCGCAGTGGATAGCGATTTCAGCCAGGGGGGTGTCCTGAAGCAGACACTCCTTGACCCGCGCGATCCGATATTCGGACAGCCACCTGGACGGCGTGCGCCCGAAGCTTTCCTTGAAAGCCTTGTTGAAGTAGCTGCGCGAGAGCTCGCACTGGGCAGCGAGATCGCCGATCGAGAACGGTGTGTTGAAATGGGCGACCAGAAACTCCGTCGCCAGCCTCTCCTGCCATGGCGCCAGCGTACCCTTCTTGTCGACAGGGAAATGCAAGCCGCCATAGGCCTGGCTGAGGTGAGCCAGCGCGGCAAGATTGATCTGTTCGACGAACAGCAGATTGGCCCGGTCCGGCTCGTCGAGCGAGGGCAGCAGCGCCTGAGCGAGGCCGAACATCACCGGATCCACGCGTCCCTGCACGGGAGACAGCGACACATACTCACCGCGCCCGGCCCTTTCGGTGAAGCTCCGCATGGAAGCAAAGGGGATGTGGAAGCGGACATTGTCGAAGGGCGACAGATGGTGGCACTGCCATTGGTCGCGAAGATCGGTGATCGCAAGCGAGGCCTTGGGGTGCCCGCCCTCATAGACGAGTTCGCCGCGCCGCCACAGGCGGTGCGCCTCGAAGTCACGCATCTGGATGATGACGTTGAAGGCGTCGGCGACCGGGATCAGTGGCCCGGGCTCCAGATCGAAGCGATCCGAGAAGGTTCTCGTGACGGTGATGTCGCCGGCGCTGATCCGTTTGACGGTAGGACGCGGTGTGCCCTCGTCTGCGCTCAGTCCCTCTTGCAAGGCCATCGGTCAGGGTCTCCCGATTTCCAGCTCGGCCGCCCGCTTCAGCGGCCGGGCAGATGCTACAACGGTTGGCTGTCGCAATGAAGAGGCAAATCCAGCGATGCATTGCTGAGGGTCGAAGGTCAGCATAGCCCCCTCACTGCAGCCAGCGCGCGCGCCAGATGTCGGGCGTCACGCCGGTCACCTGGCGAAAGGCTTCAATGAACCGGGCCTCGTCGGCATAGCCGCAGCTGGTAGCGGTTTTGCTCAACGACCATCCCTCCTCTATCAGATAGCGCTTGGCGCGGGCGATCCGGTACCGCATCAGCCACTCTTCCGGCGTCTGCCCGGTCGCGGATGCAAAGGCCGCGGTAAAAACCTCCTCCGGCAGGTTCGCGGTCGCCGCCGCTGAGGCAAACGAAAAGTCCTTTGCCCAATGGTCGATCATGAAGTCCTTCACGGCCTTCTCCTGCCATACGGAGAGATCGGGGCCGCCGGACGCGTTGGCTCGATCCGGGTAGGAATGCAGAAGGTGCGCGCAGATGGCGACTGCGATGTGCTGTAACACGGCACCTGGTTCACTCTCGTTTTCGGCAAGAAGGGGCAACAGCGCCAAGGCGAGATTGTGCATGACGTCGTCGACCTCGCCGCGGCGGCACCGGAGACTGGTGGCGGCGGGCGCATGCGAAAACGTGGAAACTTCGCGAAACAAGGCCCGCGGCAAATGGAAAGCGAGTGAATCGAGATCGCTCACAAGCCGGATACTGGCACCCTCGACGAGGTCGACGAGGCAGACCGACCCCTGCCGGTAGCGGCGAATTTCACTTTCGCTTTCGCCCGGCACCACGTCGCTATGCATCACATCCTTGAAATAGAACATCAGGAAGTAGGCATCGTCGGCGGGCAGCGAAACGATGCGGCTCAATTCCCCCTTCAGCCGGCACTGCAGGCGCGTCACCGAAAACCGGGCGTCGCGGACGGGCCGCACCATGAGAAACGGCGCCTTGGGCTCGCCGAAATATGCTCCTATGCCATTTGCCTCTGTCATCGTCCGTCCACCCCCGCCTCCTGGCGATGGAGTTCACTCCTCGGGCGCCACCCGCCTCGAATCGACCCTTTGGCGTAGGCGCAGGGGACGATCTCGCAATTGCCGCTCATATCCGAGGAAACATGGGGTGTGCCGTCCCTAATTTCTTGTATCCTTTGCTCACATTTAGCCGCAAACGGCTCTGTTTTGACTAGCCCCCCCGCCGCGTGATCCGGCTGCGTTAAAGGGGCCGCGTCTCGGTAACGTAGCTTTCGAAGAAATCGGAGAACTTGGCAACCCTGAGCGGCCGCCTCCCAGCCGACGAGGATCTGCTTAAGCCCGTTGCCAGCGCGTCCTCGACGATAGAGCGGCAAAAGTGCGATGCCTTCGCCATTTTCAGCAAGCCTTGCGACGATCCTGGCGGCTGCGAAACAACGGAGCTTACGCGGCGGCGCGCCAGCTTTCGATGACCGCGCCGAAACCCCGTATATCGTTCCAATCGCTCATGCGCTATAATTGCAATAATTGAAATAATATAGTTAATATTACTGCTATTCAGTTTAGCTATGATTCCGCCGATCCTTTGATCGGAGAAGCGCGTGACGGGCTGGCAGAGATGGGGCAAGCGTGAATGCTGCCTCCGACGGCCCTTCGGTCTTCTCCTGTTACGGGAGCGACGGCATGACAATCTCATTTTCCAGCGAACAAAGAAAAGCGCCCAGGCCCGATGCGCCGATCGTCTTCGCCTTTCACAATCCTGCTCCGGGCGATCCGATCGGCGCGCTGATCGCCACCGCGCTGCCAGATGCACGGGTGTTTTCCTTCAACAGATGCGCAGCCAATGCCGATGCGGCGCCCCCTCCCCCGATCGGCGACGCCTTGGGCGATATGGACGCATTCGCTGCTGCCATCGAAGACCTGGCGAAAGATGTCGGTGAAGTACGGCGTCTCTACCCGGACAGCGCCGCCTACGGTATCGGCTACTCTTCAGGGGCGACTGTTCTCGCTGGGCTTCTGGTCAAGCATCCCGATCTGTTCGACCGGGCGGCCCTGCTGCATCCCCTCGTTTCCTGGGTGCCATCCGGCAACGCCGAACTTGAGGGCAAACCGATCCTGGTCGCCGGCAGCCAAAATGATCCGAGCCGCCCCTTGGCGCTCACGGAGCGCTTGGTCGACTATCTGGCAGGGCAGAAGGCAGATGTCCGAGCGCTCTACAATCGTGGCAGGCATGAAGTCGGACGCGAGGAAATGATGGCGCTGCGGGAACTCCTTCAACATCCCGCGGGCAGAAGTGATGCGGACCGCATCGACTGAGGCGGCCCGCGATCGATTTACTGTGCGGTCGCTTCGAGATCGACCTTCTCGAGCAGAAGCGCCGGGTTCTCGGCAGCTCCCATCAGTTCGAGCGCACCGACACCCGCCTCATCCTTGGCCTTGACCTTCAGCGTGAAAGTGCCGGGCTTGCTGATGAACTGGGTGAACGCCGTTGCGGCGTCCTGCAGCTTCGGCTGGGTGGCGGCAAAATGCTGCACGCCGGCGCTGGTCATCAACACGAGCAGGCCGCGAACGCTGTCCTCGGTCATGTGGTTGTCCTCGGCATAAAGCTTGATGCCCTTGGCCATGATGCCCTTGTCCTCGAGCTTGAGCGTGACTTCGCGGGCAGTAAGACCGAACATCGCGATCTGCGCGGCATTCAGGTCGCCGGAGAAGAAGTCTTTCGAAGCGCCGCCCATGACGCCGGAGAAGGAGAGGCTGCCCAGGTCCTTGCCATCCAGCGAAATCTGCTTGATGACGAAGTTCTCGTTGGGCTCATCCCACGACAGTTCGACGTTGGACGAGAAGACCAGCTTGTCGAGGCCGATCTTGCGCAGCGTCTTGAAGCCCTCCTCCTGCGTGTCCGCAGGGATCGGAACGCTGAGATCGCGGTAGCTGACGCGGACATCCGTCGGAATGCCGTTGCGCGGCTTCGTCAGCGCGATTTCATAGGTGTCGAGCGTGAAACGAACGCGTTCCGGAACGGACGGGACTGCCGACTGCTCTACGGGCGCCTGGGCCATCGGGTCTTCCGCCACTTCACCAGCGATCTCCGCGTCGCTCGCGGCTTCGCCGTCGGTGGCTTCATCCGCCGACTGCTCTGCGGGCGCCTCGGCCGTCGAGTCTTCTGCCGGATCGCCGGGGACCGCCGCGTCGCTGGCGGCTTCGCCGTCTGTCGTCTGATCCGGCACCTGCTCGGCTTCGGGCGCCTGTTCGGCGCTGGCCGACGGATCGACCTCGGTTTCGGTCGCGCTGTCGTCCTCGATGGCTTCGCTGTCCGTCACGGCTGCCGGGTCGCTGCCGGGCATGTCCACGTCGAGCCCGGCGATCCGGATCGTCCCGAATTCCGGCATCAGCGTCGTGTAGGGGAAGGTTTCGAACTCCTCCTCCTTCAGTCCCGCAAGCTTCGTCAGTGCTTCCATGGTCGGAGCCCAGGAGAAACCCTTGATGCTGGCTTCGGCAAACTTGAAGTAGTCGATCCCCTCGCCCGCAGTGACACCGTTCATCGTGCCATCGAAACTGCGGCCGTTGAGCTGGAACGCCATCTTGTCGACGGCGAGCTTCACGAGCTTGCCTTCGGTGTTTGCCTGTTCCGGCACTTCCATCTTCAGGCCGAGCAGCTCCATGTCGCCCTTTGCCAGCATGTCGACCAGCGAAAGGATGCGCTTGAAGAATACCTGGCGTTCCGCCGGCGGCAGGGCTTCCGGGTCGTTGACCGCCTGGAGCTTCTCGAGCGTTTCGAGAAGCGGCTCGGTCGGCATGCGGACGCTGAGACCGCTGCTGCGCACTTCGTCATAACCGAATCGCGACTTGCTGTCGGAGAAGGCAAGGTTCTTTACCGAGATCGGGCCGTAGAGCAGCTTCGGCTCCTTGTCCTCGGGACCGGACTTCTGCGTATAGATGCGGGCCATGTAGGCCACATCGAAGCTCTCACCGGTGACGGCGCCCATGGTGCCGTCCATCTTTTCCCGCTTCGTTGCCCCTTCGCCATCAGGAAGATCCATGGCAAAGGCGAACGTGGCGCCGCTCGCCGAATAGCGCGCGACGCGGCCGCTGGCGATATCCTCGAGCCGGACATCCTTGTAGACCGTCTTCTGCTCGGCGCCTGCAACGTTCTGAACGATGGCGACTTCCGGCGCGGAGACCTGCTTTGCCGCGAAGCGCTCGATGCGCTTCAGCAGGTCAGCCTTTTCCCCGCTTGCCGTCAGGCCCGCTGCGAAAAAGTCGGGATCTTCCAGCGTTGCCGCCGGCACGGAAAGCTTGGCGGCCTTGAGGTCGAGCTCCAGGCCCTTCACGTCGAGCTTGCCGCTCAGCGAGAAAATCTTCGGACGGCCGTCGATTGCCGCGATACGCGCGCTGACGCCATCGGCGAAGGGGAGCGTCACGTCACGCAAATGAACCCGTCCGAGGAAATCCGCTTCGACGGAGCCGGCCTTGCCGCCGCGATCAGCAATGAATCTGTCGACCGTCCTTTCGAGCATGAACTTGCCGCCGACGACGCCGGCGGCTGCGATCGCGATCACCGCGACAGCAGCCCAAAGCGCTTTGCGACGGCCCTTGCCGGCCCCAATTTCTGTCTCAGCCACGATGTCTGTCCTTTCACCACGCGAAAAATGGAAAGCGTTGAGTCGTTGCGGTGTGACTAACGATTGGCGCTTTCTTCCGCAAGTTTGGCGGGAGTGCAGTGCACCAATATTCTTGTATGGGCTGCAATCGGCGAAGCGCTCGCGCGTCATCAAAGATCCATGGAGGACTGCGAGCATGCGCCCGTTGCCCGCCGTTCATTAGCCATAGGATTGCCTTATCGTCACCATCAGGAAATCCAACTTAAATTAATGAAACCACTTTGATAGAGTCGCCGCGCAATGAGGGAGACGCAGCCAGTGGCGAGACCGCTTCGCGGAACGACAACCACAGACGGCACAAAGAATGCCGCTAGCCGGGCCCGGCACACCGTTGGCCCGCACGGCCTGCCTTTCCTCTGATCAGCACAATTCACGTCATCGTAAAGGGAGATAGAAATGGACGCGAAAGCCGACAAAACGGGCAAATGTCCCGTCATGCACGGAGCTCAGACGAGCGCTCAATCCGCCGGCACCTCGAACCGGGACTGGTGGCCGAACCAGCTAAACCTGAAAATCCTGCACCAGAGTTCCTCCCTTTCCGATCCGATGGGCGAAGCCTTCAACTACGCCGAGGAATTCAGGAAGCTCGACCTGCCGGCGGTGAAGAAGGACCTCTTCGCGCTGATGACCGATTCGCAGGATTGGTGGCCGGCCGACTTCGGTCACTATGGCCCGTTGTTCATCCGCATGGCCTGGCACAGTGCCGGCACCTACCGCACCGGTGACGGCCGTGGCGGCGCCGGTGCCGGACAGCAGCGCTTTGCGCCGCTCAACAGCTGGCCCGACAACGCCAACCTCGACAAGGCGCGCCGCCTGCTCTGGCCGATCAAGCAGAAATACGGCAACAGCATCTCCTGGGCCGACCTGATGATCCTCGCCGGCAACTGCGCACTCGAATCCATGGGCTTCAAGACTTTCGGCTTCGCCGGCGGCCGCCCCGACGTGTGGGAGCCGGAAGAGGACATCTACTGGGGCACGGAAAAGACCTGGCTCGACGACAAGCGCTATTCCGGCGATCGCGACCTCGAAAACCCGCTCGCTGCCGTGCAGATGGGCCTGATCTACGTCAATCCGGAAGGCCCGAACGGCAACCCGGACCCGCTCGCTGCGGCCCGGGACATCCGCGAAACCTTCGCGCGCATGGCCATGAACGACGAGGAAACCGTGGCGCTGATCGCCGGCGGCCATACCTTCGGCAAGACCCACGGCGCCGGTGATGCGGCCAATGTCGGTCGCGAGCCGGAAGGCGCCGGCATCGAGGAACAGGGCCTCGGCTGGGCAAGCACCTACGGCAGCGGCCGTGGCGGCGACACCATCACTAGCGGTCTCGAAGTCACCTGGACGACGACGCCGACCAAGTGGAGCAACAACTTCTTCTGGAACCTCTTCGGCTACGAATGGGAACTGACGAAGAGCCCGGCGGGCGCACACCAGTGGACGCCGAAACACGGCATGGGCGCCGGCACGGTCCCGGACGCGCATGACAAGTCGAAGCGCCACGCGCCGTCGATGCTGACGACCGACCTGGCGCTGCGCGTCGATCCGGCCTACGAGAAGGTCGCAAGACACTTCTACGAGAACCCGGATGCCTTCGCGGACGCCTTCGCCCGCGCCTGGTACAAGCTGACCCACCGCGACATGGGTCCGCGCGCCCGCTATCTCGGCCCGGAAGTCCCGGCCGAAGAGCTGATCTGGCAGGATCCGATTCCGGCCGTCGATCATGCGCTCGTCGACGCCAAGGATATCGCCGACCTCAAGGCCAAGATCCTCGCTTCGGGCCTTTCGGTCTCCGAACTCGTTTCGACAGCCTGGGCATCCGCCTCGACCTTCCGCGGCTCGGACAAGCGCGGCGGCGCCAACGGTGCCCGCATCCGCCTTGCTCCGCAGAAGGACTGGCAGGTCAACCAGCCGGCGCAACTGGCAAAGGTTCTGGAGGTTCTCGAAGGCATCCAGCGTGGCTTCAACGACGCCCAGTCCGGCGGCAAGAAAGTGTCGCTCGCCGACCTGATCGTGCTCGGCGGCGCCGCTGCCATCGAGAAGGCTGCAAAGGCTGCCGGCCATGACATCGACGTCGCCTTTGCGCCGGGTCGCGCAGATGCCACGCAGGAGCAGACCGATGTCGACTCCTTCGCGGTCCTCGAGCCGATCGCCGATGGCTTTCGCAACTACCAGCGCACCCAGTATGCGGTTTCGCCGGAAGAGCTGCTGATCGACAAGGCCCAGCTGCTGACGCTGACCGCACCGGAGATGACCGTTCTCGTCGGGGGCCTGCGGGCTCTTGGCGCGAACCACGATCAGGCCAAGCACGGCGTCTTCACCGATCGTGCCGGAACGCTCAGCAACGACTTCTTCGTCAACCTGCTCGACATGGGCACGGCCTGGACGGCTACGTCGGATGCGAAGGACGTCTTCGAAGGCCGAGACCGCAAGACTGGTGACGTCAAGTGGACGGCCACCCGCGTCGATCTCGTCTTCGGTTCGAACTCGCAGCTCCGGGCCATCGCCGAAGTCTACGGCCAGGCGGATGCCAAGCAGAAGTTCGTGCGTGACTTCGTGGCCGCCTGGAACAAGGTGATGAACGCAGACCGCTTCGACCTGGTCTGACCGGTCTGAGCGCAATACCGACCGCAGGTCCCGGCGCAAGGCCGGGACCTGTTCGGCAGGAATCTCGCAGATTTTCCCACCTAAGGTTGCAGTCCCACCGATCGACGGCGACCACCCACCACACGTTAAACGATCGCAGTCAAGCAGGATATTCAACCGAAACCCGATCATTCCGGGATGTCGAGCCCGTTTTGCGTTGAGGGGCACAGGCCGCGCAAATCATTGCTTTTGTGACAAGTTCTCTTTGACGCCTTCCTTCGCCCGCATATTCGCTGTCTTCGCAAGCTCGCGCTTAAATCAACCAGTAATTGCGTGACTTGGCGCGGAGAACATGTTCTGATTTCAATGCAATGAGGACTGCCAAGGCGACTTAAGTTATCTCCAGCTGTTTCGTTCAGGGGGAACGTTGCATGCGTCGTTCGAGAATTCTTGCCCTTTCACTTTCATCTGCATTGCTTGTCACCGTCGCGGTTTCCACGCAAACGGCGTTTGCCCAGCAGGCACCGGCCGTCGTCGTGGCACCGGCTGCAATCATGGATCTGCGCGAGAGCGTGGATCTGACCGGCAAGGTTACGGCCATCCAGAAGGTCGACATTCGCGCCCGCGTCTCGGGCTTCCTCCAGGCGGTCAACTTCACCGAAGGGCAAAAGGTGACGGCCGGGACGGAGCTCTACCAGGTCGAAGACGGCGCCTATCGCGCTGCCGTGCAGGAGATCGAAGGGCAGATCGAGGCGGCCGAAGCCGCCAAGGAACTCGCGATCCTCGAGCGCGCTCGCGCCGAACAGTTGCTCACCACCAAGACCATCTCCCAGGCCAAGGTCGACGAGGCCCATGCCGAAGTCAGGAAAGCCGAGGGCGACCTGATACGGCTCAAGGGCAGCAAGGACAACGCCGACCTCAACCTCTCCTACACGAAGATCATGGCCCCGTTCGACGGCATCGTCGGCTTGACGGCGGCCGACGTCGGTGCGCTCGTCGGTCCGGACAGCGGACCGCTGGTAACGCTGACCCGGCTCGATCCGATCTATGTCCAATTTCCCGTGGCGACGGCGCTCTACCTCACCTATCGCGAGCGCGTGCTGAAGGGCGAGATCAGCGGCGGCGCCAATGTCGGGCTTGGGCTCCCGAACGGCACCGAATACAAGCAGAAAGGCACGATCAACTTCGTCGCCAGTAATGTCTCGCAAGGCACGGACACGGTGATCGTGCGCGCCGAATTCCCCAACCCGGACAGCATTCTTCTCGATGGCGCGCTGGTGCGCATCGTGCTTGAGCAATCCGACAAGCAGGACGTGCTCGCCGTGCCGCAGCAGGCGATCCAGCGCGACCAGCAGGGCGCCTTCGTGCTGGTGGTCGACTCGAGTTCCAAGGTGGAGCTTCGCCGTGTCGATGTCGCGCGCAACACGCGCGGCCAGGCTGTCATCAGCAAGGGCCTGAAGGAAGGCGAGAACGTCATTACCGAGGGGGCGGGCAAGGTCCGGCCGGGCATCACGGTCGATGCGGCCACGGCAGCAGGTGGCTAAGCGATGATTTCAGAGATCTTCATCGATCGCCCGCGCTTCGCCACGGTCATCTCCATCGTGCTGACGCTGGCGGGCCTGCTTGCGCTCACCCGTCTGCCGATCGCGCAGTTTCCCGACATCGTGCCGCCGCAGGTCAGCGTCACGGCAAGTTATCCCGGCGCTGGCGCCGACGTGGTGGAAACCACCGTCGCCCAGCCGATCGAGAGCAAGGTCGTCGGCGTCGATGACATGCTCTACATGAAATCGACCAGCGGCGCCGATGGCTCCTATACGCTGACCGTCACCTTTGCGGTCGGCACCGACCCTGATATCGCCACCGTCAACGTACAGAACCGCGTGTCGCTTGCCGAAGCCGGCCTGCCGGCAGAAGTCAAGCAGAGCGGCGTCAGCGTGCGCAAGAAGTCCTCGGCGCTGATGCAGGTGATCACCATCTTTGCGGCGGACGAGAAGCAGAACTTCGATTCACTGTTTCTGTCCAACTACGCCACGATCAACGTGCTCGATACCGTCAAGCGTGTGCCCGGCGTCGGTGACGCCCAGCTTTTCGGCGCTCAAGACTATTCCATGCGCGTCGTGCTCGACATCGACCGCATGACCAGCCTGGACCTGACGCCGACCGACGTGATCAACGCGCTGAAAGCGCAGAACGTGCAGGCGGCCATCGGCCGCATCGGCGCCCAGCCGATGACCGACGACCCGCTGTTCCAGCTGAACCTTCAGACGCAAGGCCGCCTCACCGATCCCAAACAGTTCGAGGATGTGGTGCTGCGCGCAAAGCCCGACGGGTCCTATGTGCGCATCCGCGACGTCGCACGTGTCGAGCTCGGGGCTGCCAGCTCCGATTCCAATGCGCGGATCAACGGCAAGCCAGTCGCCATGATCGGCACCTATCAGGCCCCGGGCGCCAATGCGCTTGCCGCCGCCAGGGGCGTGCAGGAGGCGATGGAACGATTGTCGAAATCCTTCCCGCCGGGACTCACCTATTCGGTCTCCTACGACACGGCGCAGTTCGTCGAAGCGAGCGTCGACAACGTCGAGGAAACACTGCTCGAGGCCTTTGTCCTCGTCATCATCATCGTCTTCCTGTTCCTCGGTAACTGGCGGGCAACGCTGATCCCTCTTGTCGCAGTTCCTGTCGCGCTGATCGGCACCTTCGCAGTGCTTCTCGCCATGGGTTTCTCGCTCAACACCGTGTCGCTGCTTGCCCTGGTTCTGGCGATCGGTATCGTCGTCGACGACGCGATCGTGGTGGTCGAAAACGTCGAGCGGGTAATGGAGGAGAACCCCGGCCTCTCGGCGGCCGAGGCTGCCCGGCGCGCCATGGGTGAAATCACCGGCGCCATCGTCGCGATCACGCTGGTGCTGCTCTCGGTCTTCGTTCCGGTCGCCTTCATCCCGGGCTTGAGCGGCCAACTGTTTCAACAGTTCGCCGTCGCCGTGTCGGTGTCGATGGTGATCTCGGCGATCAACGCGCTGACGCTGAGCCCGGCGCTCTGCGCGGTGCTTTTGAAGCCGCACCACGGGCCGAAGCGCGGCGTTCTTGGCTATATCTCGCGTACCATCGACAAAGGACGCGACGGCTATGCCTTTGTCGCCGGGCACATAGCCCGCCGGGCGATCATCGGCCTCGTGTTGCTCGCGGCCGCCTTCGTCGCCACGGGCCTGCTCTTCAAGGTCGTGCCGACCGGCTTCCTGCCGGCGGAAGACCAGGGCGCCTTCTTCACCGAAATCCGCCTGCCCGAGGGCGCCTCCTACAACCGCACCGATGCGGTGGTAAAGCAGGTGGAGACGATGCTTGGCGGCATCGAGGGTGTCGCCAACGTGATCACGGTCACCGGCTATTCCTTCCTGGACGGCCTCTCGAAATCGAACTCCGCTTTTGCCATCGTCACCATGAAGCCCTTCGCCGAGCGCCTCACGGCATCCTCCGGAGTCGAGGCCGCGATCCGCACGACCATGGCCAAGGGCCAGACGATCCGTGGCGCGCAGATCTTCGCGTTCAACCTGCCGCCGATCATGGGCCTCGGCACCGGGTCCGGCTTCGAATACCAGCTGCTCGACCTGCAGGGTCGATCGGTTGCCGATCTCGCAGCCACGGCAGGCGGGCTGATCATAGCCGCCAACCAGAACCCGGCACTTGGCCCAACCTTCACCACCTATTCGGCCAGCTCGCCGCAGCTCTATCTCAACATCGACCGAGATCGCCTGCAGTCGCTCGGAGTTTCGGTCAGCGACCTGTTCACCACGTTGCAGGGCACGCTCGGCAGCTACTACGTCAACGACTTCAACCTCTTCGGCCGCACCTGGAAGGTGACGATGCAGGCGGCGCAGGCGGACCGCAATGCTGTCGACGACATCCAGCGTCTGCATGTGCGCAACGCCAATGGCGACATGGTGCCGGTCGCCTCGGTCGCCAAGGTCGACTACATCGTCGGTCCGCAGTCGATCGTCCGCTACAACAACTACCGCTCGATCACGTTGAACGGCCAGCCGTCCGCCGGTCATTCCTCAGGCGAAGCGCTCGCCGCCATGGAGGCGCTGTCGGCTTCGACCTTGCCGCCCGGCTACAGCTACGAATGGACGGGAACCGCGTTGCAGGAACTGGAAGCGGCTGGCAAGACGACCGCCATCCTGGCGATGGCGGTGCTCTTTGCCTACCTCTTCCTCGTCGCACTCTATGAAAGCTGGACGATTCCCGTGCCGGTGCTGCTGTCGGTCGCCTTCGGCGTTTCCGGCGCGCTGCTTTCGGTGCTCGTCGCCGGTCTTTCCTTCGACATCTACGCCCAGATCGGCCTCGTCGTGCTGATCGCGCTTGCCTCGAAGAACGCAATCCTGATCGTCGAGTTCGCCAAAGCCCACCGCGAAGCCGGAGCGTCGATCGTCGATGCGGCGATCGAAGGCGCCCGCGCCCGTTTCCGCGCAGTGATGATGACGAGCTTCGCCTTCATCGTCGGGCTGGTGCCGCTGGTGGTCGCCAGAGGCGCCGGCGAACTCAGCCGCCGCGCGGTCGGCACCGGCGTTGCCGGCGGCATGCTCGCCGCAGCACTTGTCGGCATCTTCGTCATCCCGGCACTCTATGTCGTCTTCCAATGGCTGCGCGAGCGCGGCCACAGGCTCGCCGGCATTTCCAGGCACCCGGCAGAGAGACCGCCTGAAGCCGGCGCGACAGGGGACGAGGGCCCGACGCCGACCAGCCACAGCTAGGTCCGGCGACCCTATCCATGCGAACAAGACGGGGCCGGCCTGGCCCCATCTTTGTTTCGTCAATTCCGTCATTTGACGCCTGCCAAATCCCGACGAACTAACGGCGGAATGTCCTGTGGCGAGGACGAGCGTCAGGGCCGAGTGATCCCCACTTCCGACAGATAGGCCTCGAAAGCATCCGCTGCGTGCTCTGAGGCGGCCAGCGCCACATAGGTATCCGGCCGCAGGAGATAGGCCGCATCCATGACCAGGCCCGCGATCGCGTGCGCCTCGGTCCAGGGGAAGATATGAAGCGGCACATGGCGTGTCGCGCACCATTGTTTCAAATCGCCGGACGCCGCTCCATAGACGTGAACCTGCCAGCTGATGGCGGCAAGCGGCGCGTAGTTGTCGAGACCGTTCGCCGGGATCCAGGGCAGCCGGTCTCCACCCTCCACCCAGCCGGCATTGCTGCGGCTCAAAGGCCCACCGCGATAGTTCAACTGGGTTTGCGAGAGCATCCGGAACAGAAGTTCGCGGACGCGGCCGATACGGTAGGCGAAACTTGCGAGAGCCGGAGCGATCTCGACACGCAGGAAATCCGCGATGCGGCCCTCGGCCGTCACGAAGGTAAACAACCGATCGGTCGTCTCTACGAGCTGGCGCGCGAAACCAATGCGTTCGCCTTCATAGCTGTCGAGGAGCGTGTCGGATGCTTGATCCTTCAAGACCGCAGCGAGCTTCCAGGCGAGATTGATCGCATCGCCGATGCCGGTATTCATGCCCTGGCCGCCGACCGGACTGTGCACATGGGCAGCGTCGCCGACCAGGAAAACGCGCCCCCGGCGAAAGCGGTCGGCTACACGATGGTGGACACGATAGGTGGAAAACCAGTTGACCCGATCGATGGTGAGTTTCAGGCTCTCGATGGCGCGGTGGCTGACATCTTGAAAGGTAAGCGCGGCCGCGTCCTCCCGTTCGTCGCGCACGAGGCCGATCAGCCGTCCCCGTCCCTCGGCATAGGCGAGCAGGGCAACGAAGTCGCTGCTTTCGAGCGACAGATGCACCTCGCCATTGGCCGCAGGCCCGCTCGCCTCGACATCGGCGACGTAGAAGGTCTGCTGATAGGTCCCGCCCTCGAACCCGATCGCGAGCTTGTGGCGGACCGGCGAGCGGGCGCCATCACATCCCGCGAGGTATCGCGCCGTTGAAATCTCCTCGCTGCCGTCAGGCAAACGGAGACGCGCCGTGATCCGGTCGCCGGCGTCCTCGAAGTCGACCAGTTCGGTCTGGCGCTCGACCGTGACGCCGATCGCTTCCAGCCGCTCCGCCAACAGGCGCTCGTGATGATCCTGCGGATAAACAAGGACAAACGGATAGGGTGTCAGCTTCGCACCGGTCGGGTTGAAGGATATCCGTGCCTTGGCCTTGCCTTTCGCCCAGAGATTGACCGACGGGTTGCGGTGTCCGGCCTCGATCACGGCCGTCGCCAGATCGAGTTGGCGATAGAGCTCAAGTGTGCGGGCATGCACCACCATCGCCCGTGACGTTGGGCCGGGACCGGCGTTCTTGTCGATGATGCGGACCTTTGCCCCCTGGGCGGTCAGCCAGAGAGCAAGCACCAGCCCGGTCGGCCCTGCGCCGACAATCAGCACATCCTGTCCCGTCACCCGAGTTCTCCGGCTGCCCTGTCCCGGCATCTTTTCGTGCCGGTGGCTGCAGCCTACGCGCAGACGGCGGGAAAACAAAGCCGCATAGCGGCTCGCGGCGCGCACACCTGTACGGTCAGTCGCGCGCTCTCATATTTGCGATCAGCTGCTGCTGTCCCACACGGATCACGTGCTCCATCGCGCTTCGGGCGCCTTCTTCATTGCGCAGCCGAATTTCCTCGACAATGCGGATATGCGCGACGGCGACGCGATCGATCTCGGCGCCGTCGGTGGCCGCGTTGCTCAAGCGGAAAACGCCGATCAGCGCCGCCTCGATCAGGCTGCCGACGGTCTGCATGAACGGGTTGAGCGAAGCCTCGAGCAGCCGAAGGTGGAATTCAAGATCGGCGCGCGCCAGCGTCTGCGCGCTGTGCCCCGCATCGCCCATGGCGACCGCCAGCCGCATCATCTGGGAGATATCGGCGTCCGTGGCGCGCCGCGCCGCCAGGCCGGCCGCATAGGGTTCCAGCGCCAGGCGAACCTCGCTGACATGGCTGAGGAACTCCTCGTCGACGCCGGCCCGGAAATGCCAGGAAAGCACGTCACCATCGAACAGGTTCCAGTTCGCCCGCGGCATGACGCGCGTACCGATGCGAGCGCGAGCGACGACGAGGCCCTTGGCGGCTAGTGTCTTCATCGCCTCGCGCAGGACGGTGCGGGAAACGTTGAAGCGCGCAGCCAACTCCGCATCGCCGGGCAGGATATCCCCGACGGCGAACTCCCCTCCGACGACCGCCTGGCCGAGTTCCTCGACCACGAGCCGGTGGCTCGTGCGTTTGCGCGGCTGATGGAGGGATGACCACATCGCGCAACCCCTGCCTCACGCCCGCTGCTGGCGCTGGCGCGAAACGAAGATGATGCCTTTCTGAAGCAGGATGAACGCAAAGAGCAGAAGGCCGATCAGGATCTTCGTCCACCAGCTCGACAGCGATCCGTCGAAGGTGATGTAGGTCTGGATCAACCCTTGAATGAGGATGCCCACCAGCGTGCCGGCGACGAAACCCGAACCGCCGGTCAGAAGCGTGCCGCCGATGACGACGGCGGTGATCGCGTCCAGTTCGACGCCGACCGCGGCAAGCGAGTAGCCGGCCGAGGTGTAGAGCGAAAAGACGATGCCGGACAATCCCGCAAGCAGGCCCGAAAAGGCGTAGATACGGATCGTCGTCGCGGCGACCGGAACGCCCATCAACCGGGCCGTCGCCGTGCCCCCGCCGAGCGCATAGACATTGGTCCCGAAGCGCGTACGGTGCGCGATGAGGATGCCGATCGCGAAGACGAGCAGCATCAGCCCGCCGATCAGCGTGATGCGGCCGCCACCCGGCAGCTTGAAATAGAGCCCCTTCAGCGTCGCGTAGAAGGGATGCTTGATCGGAATGCTGTCGATCGACAGTACGAAGGCCATGCCGCGCGCGAGGAACATGCCGGCCAGCGTGACGATAAAGGCGGGCATTTCCAGATAGTGGATGATCGCCCCCATCGCTGCGCCGAAGAGCGTCGCGATCGCCAGAACCATGACAAAGGCGATGAGCGGGTGGATGCTCGTGTGTTCCAGCACCACGGCGAGAAACACGCCGGTAAAGGCGATGACCGAGCCGATCGAAAGATCGATACCGCCGGAGATGATGACGAAGGTCATCCCGACCGCCGCAATACCGAGAAAGGCGTTGTCCGTCAGAAGATTGCCGATGACACGTGTCGACAGCATGTTCGGATATTGCGCCACGCAGAGCGCGTAGCCGAGCAGGAAGATCACAAGCGTCGCCGTGAGTGGAAGATATTTGGGCTTCATTTTGCGGCTCGCTCGCTTGGGTTTCTCGCGCCGCGCGCCGGCACGAGGAAGGCAAAGGCGGTGCGGAACCGCGGCGACTGAAGCACCAAGATGAAGACGATGATCGCAGCCTTGATGATCAGGTTGAACTCCGGCGGGAAGCCGGAGAGAAGAATGCCGGTGTTGATCGCCTGGATGATGATGGCGCCGAGCACAGATGCGGCGATGCTGAAGCGGCCGCCAAGCAGCGACGTGCCGCCGACGACGACCGCGAGAATGGCGTCGAGCTCCAGCCACAGACCGGCATTGTTGGCATCCGCACCGCGGATATCGGCGGCGGCGATGATGCCGGTGATGGCGGCGCAGAGCCCGGAAACGACATAGGCGGCGATCAGGAGTACCGGCGTCAGCACGCCGGACAGCGTGCTCGCCTTGCGATTGACGCCGATCGCCTCGATCAGCATGCCGAGCGCGGTGCACCGGACGAGCACCGCGATCAATATGCCGAAGACCAGCCAGATCACCACCGGCGTCGGCAGGCCGGCAAAGGAACCGCTGCCGATGAAGATGAGGCCGGGGTCGTTGAAGGTCAGGATTGCGCC
>NZ_JAEPRP010000078.1:0-32628 GCF_016652895.1 Ensifer sp. SSB1 | reverse complement strand
ACACGCACAAGGACCAGCTCAACGCCGACCTGCTCGCCTTCGCCAAGGCCTGACGTTGACAAAGCGATGAGAAGAGGCGCCCGTTCGGCGCCTCTTTTTTGCTTTTTGTGATAGGTGTTTCGCTTGTCGTGATGGCTGTCGCGCCGCACCGTTTCGTGCACTATCTTCCGACGATTCTGATCCGGAGGCAGGCATGAGCTCGAAACCCCGCATTCTCGTCACCCGTCGCTGGCCGGCGGCGGTGGAACAGGTGCTCGCCGAGCGCTTCGACGCGACCTTGAACGAGCGGGACTTGCCGATGACGGCCGCAGAGCTGGGCGGTGCGCTCAGGGCCTACGATGCCGTTCTCCCGACGGTTTCCGATCGGCTTCCGGCCGAACTCTTTGCCGGCGGTGGCCTCAGGGCGAAGATCCTCGGAAACTACGGCGTCGGCTACAATCACATCGATGTTGCGGCCGCCAAGGCTGCCGCCATCGCCGTTACCAATACGCCTGGCGTTCTGACGGACTGCACCGCAGACATTGCCATGACGCTGTTGCTTACGGTCGCGCGCCGGGCAGGTGAGGGCGAGCGCCAGGTGCGCGCCGGCGAATGGACCGGATGGCGCCCGACCCACATGATCGGCAGCAAGGTTACCGGCAAGACGCTCGGCATCATCGGCTTCGGCCGTATCGGCAAGGCCATGGCCAAACGCTGCCACTTCGGTTTCGACATGGACGTCGTCTTCTACAACCGCTCGCGCGTCGACCCTGACGAGGCGAGCCGCTACGGCGCCCGTCAGCTGGATACCGTCGAGGACGTGTTGAAGGTTGCGGACTTCGTGTCGCTGCACTGCCCGGGGGGCGGTGAAAACCGGCATCTGATCAATGCCGAGCGGCTGGCGCTGATGAAAAAAGGCGCCTACCTCGTCAACACGGCGCGGGGTGACGTCATCGATGAACCGGCCTTGGTCGCCGCTCTCGAGACCGGCGTCATACGCGGCGCCGGTCTCGATGTCTTCGAAGTGGAGCCGAATGTGCCCGAGCGTCTGCGCGCGCTCGAGAACGCCGTGCTCCTCCCGCATCTTGGCAGTGCCACGGAGGAAACGCGTGTCGCCATGGGCATGAAGGTGGTCGATAATATCACCGCCTTCTTTGCCGGGCGTGAACCTCCGGATCGCGTGGCGTGATGGGGCTGCCTGTTTTCTGCGCAGCGCCTGCAAGGAAATGCAGCATCCTGACGATTTTCTTTGCAAAACAATAACTTGACTTGTCGTGTCACGATGCGGACGATAGCGGGAAAGCAAGGCGATCGGCCCGACGGGTGGCGCGCCAGTGATTGAAGGACACCGCTCGGCGGTCGAACATGAACAAGGCAGCAAGCATCGCCCCGCAACGGGCCTGGGGTAGGGGGCGACTGGTCGCCAAGATGGCGCTCGGCCACAGCCGCATTGCGGAACTCTATCAGGAGGGCTGCGCCAAGATCCGCCTGCCGAAGACCTTCGATGCCTCCATGGAGGCGGTGCTCATCAATTCATCCGGCGGCCTCACCGGCGGCGATCGTATGATCTGGGAGGTTGCGGCCGGGGCCGGAACCGACGTGACGGTGACGACCCAAGCTTGCGAGAAGATCTACAAGGCGAGCGCCGATACGGTCGAGGTTGCCACACGTGTCGAGGTTGCCGCCGGCGCACGCGTCGACTGGCTGCCGCAGGAGACGATCCTCTTCGACCGCGCCTCGTTGTCGCGTTCGCTGGACGTGGAACTTGCCGCGGACGCGACGTTTCTTGCGGTGGAGGCGGTTCTGCTCGGCCGCAAGGCGATGGGCGAGGTGGTGCAAACCGGGCTCTTTCGTGATCGCTGGCGTGTCCGGACCGCGGGCAAGTTGCTGCATGCGGACAATCTGGCGCTTGCCGGAGAGATCGCTGGTCTCGGTCAGCGTCGGGCGGTGCTCGATGGCGCGGCCGCCTTTGCGACGCTCCTCTATGTCGGGCCCGATTGCGAACCCTTGCTGCCACGTCTTCGATCGCTCGTTGATGGTGAGGCCGGCGTCGGTATCAGCCATTTTCAAGTCGATGGCCGCGACAAGCTGGTGGCCCGCTTTGCGGCGCCGGATGGGTTCGCGCTCAGAAAAATCCTCATCCCCATTATTTCGCACTTGCGCAAGCAGAAGACAGTGCCGAAAGTCTGGGTTCTCTAGGGTCATTTCGTATTCTTGTTGAAACAGTGAAATGATCTAACACGTTGAAACTCTGTAATTCCTGGCGAAAAACCGCTTCGCAGTCTTGCTGGGAATTGCTTCACGAACAACCGGTGGCGACGCATGAATCTTACCCCGCGCGAAAAGGACAAGTTGCTGATTTCCATGGCGGCCATGGTCGCGCGCCGGCGCCTGGAGCGCGGCGTGAAACTCAACCATCCCGAGGCGATCGCATTGATAACGGACTTCGTCGTCGAGGGTGCCCGCGACGGGCGTTCGGTTGCCGAGTTGATGGAGGCGGGCGCCCAGGTGCTGACGCGCGATCAGGTGATGGAGGGCATCCCCGAGATGATCCACGACATCCAAGTCGAGGCGACGTTCCCCGACGGTACCAAGCTCGTCACGGTTCACGAACCGATCCGCTGAACGAGGGGTAGCGCAGGCGGCTCTTTCGACCGTACCCGTCCAACCCAAGATACCAGGAGGCAGGCATGCTGGCTTTGCGGCCCAACTGCGAGTGCTGTGACAAGGATTTGCCGCCCGATAGCCGGATGGCGATGATCTGCACGTTCGAATGCACCTTCTGCGTCGATTGTGCCGAGGGAACGCTTGCTGGCGCCTGCCCGAATTGCGGCGGCGAATTCACCCGCCGCCCGGTGCGCCCGGCGGCCCTGCTTGAAAAGTATCCGGCCTCGACCGAGCGCGTGCTGAAGCCGCAGAGCTGCGCCGGTGTGAAGGCGGCTTGAGGAGAGAACCATGATCCCAGGAGAAATCATCGCGGCTGCCGGAGAGATCGAACTCAATGCCGGCCTCGACACGACCACCATCGAGGTTGCCAATACCGGTGACCGGCCGATCCAGGTCGGCAGCCACTACCATTTTGCCGAAACCAATGCCGGACTGCAGTTCGATCGGAAGGCGGCCTACGGCCAGCGGCTGGATATTCCGGCCGGCACCGCCGTGCGGTTCGAGCCGGGCCAGACGCGCCAGGTGACGCTGATCCCGCTGTCCGGCAAGCGCGAGGTCTATGGCTTCCGCCAGCAGGTGATGGGCAAGCTATGAGACGCCTCGCGATATTTGCCATTGCTCTCGTTCTGCCGCTGGCATCCGCTCTGGCGCAGGAAGACGAGGTCGACTGCCAGAACGCGGTGACGCAGATGGACATGAACATCTGTGCCAACAAGGACTACGAGGCGGCCGATGTGGAATTGAACAAGGTCTACAAGCAGGCCTTGGCTGCGACGCAGGCGCAGGACAAGGAGCTTGCCGAGATCGACGCGAACTACGTTGGTGCGGAGGAGGCACTGAAGAAGGCGCAGCGTGCCTGGATCGGTTACCGTGACGGCCAATGCGAGCTTTCGGGTTTCGAAGCCCGCGGTGGTTCGATGGAGCCGATGCTCGTCTCCGGTTGCCTGACCGAACTGACGAGGGCCCGCACAAAGGAACTCCAGGCCATTGCCGAGCCTGAGGGAAACTAGAACGTGAGCCGCGGCCGCACCATCATGATCGTGGGCAATGGCGAGGTGCCTGACGGCGCGTCCTCTGTGATCGACGCCGCCGATCTTGTCGTGCGCTTCAACGATTGCCGCTCCGTCGGCTCCGGTGGCCACAGGACCGATATCATCGCCGTCTGCAATACCGGCCGCCCCGGCCTCGCCATGCTCGGCGGCGGCCGCTGGAAGGCGAGCGCGCCGGTGCGCCAGGCGCGTGAATTCTGGTGCGTTCGATCAGGCGCGAAGTTTGCCGCCATGCGTGCCGGGCTCGCCGAAACACATCCGGACCTCGACGATTTCTGCGACGACTATACGGTCGGCTTCGAGAGCTTCAGCCGCTCGACCAAGCGCGGCTTCCGCGTCGTCCCCGCGGCGGTGCATGATCAGGTGGATCATGACCTCGCCGGCTTTTCACCGGATCCCTATGTCGTTCCGTCCAGTGGTCTGATCGTCATTGCCGACATCCTGTCCAACATCGCGACTGGAGATGACGACGTCGTTCTTGCCGGCTTCGGCCACATAGGCTGGCAGTGGCATCCCTTTCCCGCCGAGCGCCGCTATGTCGATGCGCTGGCCGCGAGCGGTCGTCTTCGCCGCCTCCATTCCATTTCTTCTTCGTCCCAAGGAGCCTGAACCATGCCCTACAAGATGTCGCGCGCGGCCTATGCCAACATGTTCGGCCCGACGGTGGGCGACAAGGTGCGGCTCGCCGATACCGAGCTTTTCATCGAGGTGGAGAAGGATTTCACCACCTATGGGGAGGAGGTGAAGTTCGGCGGCGGCAAGGTTATTCGCGATGGCATGGGGCAGAGCCAGTTGACGCGCGCCGACGGCGCCGTCGATACCGTCATCACCAATGCGCTGATCGTCGACCACTGGGGTATCGTCAAGGCGGATATCGGCCTCAAGGACGGGCGGATCGCAGGCATCGGCAAGGCCGGCAACCCGGATACGCAGCCGGGCGTGACCGTCATCGTCGGCCCCGGTACCGAGGTGATCGCCGGAGAAGGCAAGATCATAACGGCGGGCGGCATGGACAGCCACATCCACTACATCTGCCCGCAGCAAATCGAGGAAGCGCTGGTGAGCGGGCTCACCTGCATGCTCGGCGGCGGCGCCGGACCGGGGCATGGTACGCTTGCCACCACCTGCACGTCCGGGCCCTGGCATCTCGCCCGCATGATCGAGGCCGCCGATGGCCTGCCGATGAACATCGCCTTTGCCGGAAAGGGCAATGCCTCGCAGCCGGGCGCCCTGGTGGAAATGGTGCTCGCCGGCGCCACCTCGTTGAAACTGCATGAGGATTGGGGCTCGACGCCGGCGGCGATCGACTGCTGCCTCAGCGTCGCCGACGAATACGACGTGCAGGTGATGATCCACACCGACACACTGAACGAGAGCGGCTTCGTCGAGGATACGATCGCGGCGATCAAGGGCCGCACCATCCATGCCTTCCACACGGAAGGTGCCGGCGGTGGCCACGCGCCCGACATCATCAAGATCTGCGGCCAGCCGAACGTCATTCCATCCTCGACCAACCCGACGCGGCCCTACACCAAGAATACGCTCGCCGAGCATCTGGACATGCTGATGGTCTGCCATCACCTGTCGCCGTCGATCCCCGAAGATATCGCCTTTGCCGAAAGCCGCATCCGCAAGGAAACGATCGCGGCCGAAGACATCCTGCACGATATCGGCGCCTTCTCGATCATCTCTTCCGACAGCCAGGCCATGGGCCGCGTCGGCGAGGTGGCGATCCGTACCTGGCAGACCGCCGACAAGATGAAGCGCCAGCGTGGGCCACTGCCGCAGGAAACCGGCGACAACGACAATTTCCGGGTGAAGCGCTACATCGCCAAATACACAATCAACCCGGCGATCGCCCACGGCCTCAGCCACGAGATCGGCTCAATCGAAGTCGGCAAGCGCGCCGATCTCGTCATCTGGAACCCGGCGTTCTTCGGCGTGAAGCCCGACTTTGTTCTGCTCGGCGGCTCGATTGCAATGGCCCCGATGGGTGATCCGAACGCCTCGATCCCGACACCGCAGCCGGTGCACTACCGCCCGATGTTCGCCACCCTTGGCAAGAACCGCACGAGTTCCTCCGTCACCTTCGTCTCGCAGGCTTCGCTCGATGCCGGCCTTGCCGCCAAGCTTGGCGTTGCCAAGCAACTTGTGGCCGTCAGGAACACCCGCGGCGGCATCGGCAAGGCGTCGATGATCCACAACAGCCTGCTGCCGCACATCGAGGTGGACCCGGAGACCTACGAGGTGCGCGCCGACGGCGAGTTGCTGACCTGCGAACCGGCGACGATCGTGCCAATGGCACAGCGTTACTTCCTGTTCTGATCCCGCAGAGACGGAGCATGAAGCGTAGCCTGAAATGGGCCTTCTTCGGCCTGCTGGCGGCGGTGCTTGCGGTCGTTCTCGGAACGCTCTTGCCGCGGCCGCTTTTGCCCATTTCCGTCTCTGCGGCGGGAGCCGGGGCCACGCGCATCCTGGTGCTTTCGGGGCCGATCCATACCGATATCGCCGTGCCCCTGACGGACGAAACGAGAAAGCGGTTCGGGTTCATTGAGCCGGCCGGCGTGCCGCTTGCGCACCCGCAGGCACAATGGCTGATCTTCGGCTGGGGCGGGCGTTCCTTCTATCTGGAAACGCCAACCTGGTCGGAACTGAAGGCCGTGCCGGTCTTCAAGGCGCTGACGCTCGACCGGTCAGTAATGCATGTCGATATCGCTGGCCGGATCGTCGAGCCGCAGGCCTCCGTTGCCGGCTTCGAACTCGACGAAACGGGATACGATCGGCTGCTCAACTTCATCGAAGAGAGTTTTGCGCGCGACGCTGGGGCCGTCGTCCCGATCGACGGCTTTTCCTACAATGGCAACGACCGCTTTTTTGAAGCCGAGGGCGGCTTCAACGCGCTCTTCGGCTGCAATACCTGGACGGCGAGGGCGTTGCGTGAAGCAGGTTTGCGCACGGGTCTGTGGAACCCGTTGCCCCCAAGTCTTGGCTTGTCGTTGCGCATCCATAACTGAGGCGCTGCACCATGAAAAAGAGCCATGCGATCATCGCATGGCTGCCATGCCTGCATGTGAATCGGGGCCTTTCATGCTGCGCCGTAGCGGATTATCCGGTAGGAAAGCGGCTGATCTTTCTCGGTCAGCCAGGCGCTCCTCCCAGGACCTGCCGACTGGGAATCGCACGAGAGCGGGATGCGGTCATCCGCCGGTACTCGCTCTAACTTATGAGAGACGATCACGTTTATGATTTAGGTCGAGCCGGCCAAAATCATGGTGATCTCAAGGAGATGACGATGCTTGGCAGAAAAGTACCCGCTGTAACGTTCCGCACCCGCGTTCGCGACGAGGCCATTGGCGGCTCGAACCCGTTCCGCTGGGAGGACGTGTCCTCCGACGATTACTTCGCGGGCAAGCGCGTCGTGCTGTTTTCGCTGCCGGGCGCGTTCACCCCGACCTGCTCGACCTTCCAGCTGCCCGACTTCGAAAAGCTGACGGCTGATTTCCGCGCCGAAGGCATCGACGAGATCTACTGCATCTCGGTCAACGATGCGTTTGTCATGAACGCCTGGGGCAAGTCCCAGAGCCTCGAAAACGTCAAGCTGATCCCGGATGGCTCGGGTGAATTCACCCGCAAGATGGGCATGCTGGTCGCCAAGGACAATCTCGGCTTCGGCATGCGCTCCTGGCGCTACGCGGCCGTTGTCAATAACGGCGTCGTCGAACAGTGGTTCGAGGAAGAAGGCTATTCCGACAACTGCGACAGCGACCCCTATGGCGTTTCCGCGCCGCAGAACATTCTGGAGACGCTGAAGTCTCAGAAGCTTGCTGCGTGATGGCAAGGACGTATCGTTCCTGATTTGAGAAAGCCCGAAGATCGGTTCCGATCTTCGGGCTTTTTCTTGTTCGGCGTGTACAATGCAGTCCCTTGGAAAACGGCTCTGTGACTGGCGCAGGAGCTTTTTCTTGCTAGACTGGCGGATGGAAATGATATCGAGGGTTCAATGGTTTACATTATCGCCTACCTGACCGCGCATCCGGGCAAAGGAGATGAAGTGGTGTCGCTGGCCGCACCGCTGATCGAGGCCACGCGGCGCGAAGCCGGCTGCATCACCTATGACCTTTATCGCAAGCCCGCTGATCCTGATGCTTTGGTGTTCGTCGAGACCTGGCAGAGCAAGGCGGCTGTTGATGCGCATTTCGAAGAGCCGCATCTCAAGGCTTTCCAGGCGGCAATGGCGGACCTGCTTATCGAGGCACGCATCGAGCTCGTGACGCCGGAAAAGGTCGAGGTGCTCTGAGATGCCGTATCGTTCGACAGAGGTGCTCTCGCCTGGGCCTGCCGACAAGTCGCCGCTCCATAGCGTGACGCTGGCGCACGACGCGCGACATCTGCGCCGCAAGCTCCTGCATCTCGAAAACGACGATGTGGTGATGCTGGACCTGAGGGAACCGGTCATGCTCGCCGATGGCGATCTCCTGGTGCTCGACGGTGGCGGCTACATCCGGATCGTTGCGGCACCTGAGGCACTCTACGAAATTCGCCCGCGTGACTCGCTGCACCTCATCGAACTCGCCTGGCATCTCGGCAATCGCCACCTGACGGCACAGATCGAGCAGAGCCGCATTCTGATTACCCGCGATCCGGTGATCCGTCAGATGCTCGAAGGGCTGGGTGCGGCGGTGACCGAGGTTTCTGAACCCTTCCAGCCGCTGCGCGGCGCCTACCATGCCGGCGGCCACAATCATGGCCACGGCAATCACCACCATGGCTGAACGGGTCGATACGCAGGCGCTGCTTCGCCTCGTCACATGGATGTCGCCGGCCTTTCCGGTCGGAGCTTTCTCCTATTCCAGCGGGCTTGAACAGGCCGTTCATGACCGTCTGGTCACGGACGCCGCAGAGCTTCGCAACTGGCTTGAGACGGTCATCTGCCTCGGCTCCGGCTGGAACGATGCGCTGCTTCTTGCCGAGAGTTATCGCGCCGTGAACGATCATGTCCGGTTGGCTGCGGCGGCAGAGCTTGCCGAAGCCCTGGCGGGGAGCCGTGAGCGACATACGGAAATCATGCTGCAGGGTCAGGCGTATCTGGCCGCTGCACGCTCGTGGCCGCACCCGCTTCTTGATGCGCTCCCGGAGACTATCGCCTATCCGGTGGCGGTCGGTGCCGTGGCCGGGGCCCATGAAACGGGTCTTGAGCCTGCGCTTGCGGCCTATCTGAACGCCGCCGTTTCGAACGCCGTTTCGGTGGCGATCCGCTGCGGCGTGACCGGCCAGCGCGATGGCGTCGGCGTCATCGCGGCGCTTGAGCCGGTTATCGCGGCGACGGCGAGCAAGGCCGCCGGCGCTTCGCTCGACGACCTCGGCTCGGCCACGATCATCGCGGATATTTCGGCCTTGAGACACGAAACCCTGCATTCGCGGCTCTTCCGCTCGTGACACCATAGAACTGCGCAATTCCGGACAGAAAGCCCATCCCACTTTTTCCGGAATGCTCCACCTGAAAGGACATCCAGATGGCATCGAAGAACGGTCCCCTTCGCGTCGGTATCGGCGGGCCGGTGGGCTCGGGCAAGACGGCGCTCACCGACAAGCTCTGCAAGGCAATGCGGGAGAAATACTCCGTCGCCGTCGTCACCAACGACATCTACACCAAGGAAGACGCAGAAGCCCTGGTGCGCATGCAGGCGTTGCCGTCCGATCGCATCGTCGGCGTCGAGACCGGCGGCTGCCCGCATACGGCGATCCGCGAGGACGCCACGATCAATCTGCAGGCCATCGCCGATCTCAACCGGCGCATTCCCGATCTCGACGTCGTCTTCATCGAATCCGGCGGCGACAATCTCGCGGCAACCTTTTCACCTGATCTCGCTGACCTGACAATCTATGTCATCTCGGTCTGCCAGGGCGAGGAGATCCCGCGCAAGGGCGGGCCGGGCATCACCAAGTCGGATCTGCTTGTCATCAACAAGAAGGACCTGGCTCCCTATGTCGGGGCCGATCTCGACGTGATGCAGCGGGATGCGACGCGGATGCGGGAAGAAAAGCCCTTCGTTTTCACCGACATGAAGCGCGGCGACGGCATCAACCGGATCGTCGATTTTCTGACGCTACACGGCGGCCTTTGACGCTGCCAACGTCTGACAGCCGAACCTCGTCGGCTGTCAGAAGCGCTCCAATGCCTGCCGGTCATGGATCTCGATGACGCGACCCTTGACCGTGACGCCCGAGCGGCGGAGTGCCGAGAAGGCGCGCGACAGTGCTTCCGGCGCCAGGCCCAGCTTTCCGGCCAGCACATTCTTCTGGAAAGGCAGGCGGAAGGAGAAGTTGGTGATCCCGTCGGGGCAGTTTCCGAGGATGTAGCTCGCAACCCGCTGCGGTGCCGTGAGCAGCCGGTCTTCCGCAAGGCAATCCTCGGCCATCTGCGCGTGCCGGCACAGGAGCTGCATCAGCGCGTCGGCGATTTCAGGCGTCTGCTCGGCAAGCCTGCGCAGCTTGCGGCTGTCGATCCGGGCAAGCATCGTCGTTTCGATCGCCTGCGCATTGACCGTTGCGCGGTTGCCGAGGAACATGGCGCTTTCACCGAAAAGCTCGCCTCTCGGAAAAACGGCGATATCGGCCTCGCGCCCGTCCTTGCCCAGCCGGTAGAGGCGCACCAAGCCGGAGAGAACGAAGAAGACGTGATCGAGCGGCTCGCCATAGCCAAAGAGGATATCGTGCTCCTCGTGAGTGGATACCACCACATCATCGAGAATTGCGTTCGTGGCCGCCATGGGCAGCTTCTCGAAGAAGCCAGAGCCGAGCAGCACCGCCCTATCGTTCGAGTTCAATCGCAACGTTTTCATCACGTCCGTCCTGAGTAAGATCCAGGTGCAAGGTAATGAAGCCTGGCGGAACGTGGTTTGACCTCGATCAAATAAAAATAACAAAAAGCCCGCGCTAGCAGGGCGCGGGCTTGTTCTTGAATTGTGACAGCTGCGAACGACGAGCCCTCAGGCCAACGATCTATTCGGCGGCGAGTGCGGGATGGTTGATGACCTTGCCGCCGGATCGTCCCTTGGTCTGTTCCGATTCCAGTGTCTTCAACCGATCTTCCAGACCTTCGATCGTCTTGCTCTGCTCTTGCACGAGACCCGTCAGGGCCTCGCGATCGAGAGGCAGGTTCTCGTCGTCTTTCTTGCCGACGAAGCGACCGAAGATCCAGGCGAGCAGGCGCGACAGGTCATCCATGATCAGGAAGAAGGATGGCACGACGACGAGGCTCAGGATCGTCGAGACGATGATGCCGCCGATTACCGCGATTGCCATTGGCGCACGGAAGGAACCGCCTTCACCCACGCCGAGCGCGGAGGGCAGCATGCCCGCCGACATGGCGATCGATGTCATGATGATCGGGCGCGCGCGTTTGCGGCCAGCTTCGATCATTGCCAGTTTCCGGTCCATGCCGTGGTGCATCATCTCGATGCCGAAGTCGACGAGAAGGATGGCGTTCTTGGTGACGATACCCATCAGCATCAGGATGCCGATCAGCACCGGCATCGACAGTGAGTTCTGCGTCAGGATCAGTCCGGCCGCGACACCTCCCATCGCAAGCGGCAGCGAGAACAGGATGGTGAATGGCTGGATCACGTCCTTGAAGAGCAGGATCAGCACCACCAGCACCAGCATCAGGCCAAGCAGCATGGCGTTGACGAAGCTTTGCTGCATTTCCTCTTCGACCTCTGCGTCGCCGCTTTTCAGAAGTTGAACAGTGGACGGCATCTTGGCTTCGTCCGCAATCTGCAGGAAGCGTGCGGAGGCGGTGTTGAGTGCCACGCCGATCGGAAGATCCGCACCGAGCGCGACGACGCGGTTGCGGTCGTAGCGCTTGATGGAGCTCGGGCCTTCGGAATAGTTGATGTCGGCGACGCTCGACAGCGGCACCGTCAAGCCCGAAGCGGTCTGGATCTTCAGATTGCGGATCGCGGCGATGTCCGTGCGGAAATCGCGGTTGACCTGAACGCGGATCGGGATCAGCCGACCATCGAGCGCAATTTTCGTCAGGGCGGCGTCGATGTCGCCAATGGTGGCGACACGGATGACTTCCGAGATCTGCGCGGTGGTGATGCCGAGGCGCGACATCTGCTCGTCACGCGGACGGATCTGCAGCTCGGGACGGGGGAGTGCGCCGTCCGGGCTGACATTGGCGAGCAACGGATCGCTGCGCAGCTTTCCTTCCAGAATGCCGACGGCCTTGTCGAGATCGGCTTCGTTGTTGGAAAGCAGATTGAACGACAGTTCCCGCTCGCCGCGGTCGTTGAGCTTGATCACCCGGACATCCGGCAAATCGCGCACGCGGGCGAAGATCTCCTTCTCGATCTGCGACTGCGGAATGATGCGTCCCGACGGCGGCAACTTCGGCAAATACGGGCCGACGACCGGCAGCTTGCCGAAGACGTCGTTGACGACCTTATTCAAGAGCGAGTGGTCGCGCTTTTCGAGCAGCACCGTCACGGTGGCCCGGCGCAGTTCCAGGTCGCCCTTCGGCGAGGCACCGCCAAGCACGAACACACTTTCGACGCCGTCCAGGTCCTTGACCCTTTCGTAGATCTGCGCGGTCGTCCGGTCGGTGTCTTCCAGCATGGCGTCAGGCGCCAGTTCGACGGACAGGCTGACACGCGATGTGTCGTCCGGAGGCAGGAACCCGCCGGGCACGAACATGAACAGAGCGACCATGGAGGCCACGGTCACGCCGATCGCGATGAGCACCGTTAGGTAGCGCATGTACCAGCGCTTCGTCGTCGCATGAACCAGACGCGTGTAGTTGCGCATCAGAGTGCCGTCTTCGGCATGATGCCCGTCAAGTTTGGAAGGACGCATCATATAGGCGGCCATGACGGGCGTTATCAGGCGTGCGACGAGCAGCGAGAAGAAGACCGAAACGGCCACGGTCAGGCCAAACTGGATGAAGTACTGGCCAACAATCCCCGGCATGAACGACACCGGGATGAAAACCGCGATGATCGTGAACGTGGTTGCGATCACCGCGAGGCCGATTTCATCCGCCGCTTCAATCGCAGCCCGGTAGGGCGACTTGCCCATATGGATATGCCGCTCGATATTCTCGATCTCGACGATGGCGTCGTCCACAAGGATGCCGGTTGCAAGTGTCAGTGCGAGGAAGCTGACGAGATTGAGCGAGAAGCCGAGCAGTTCCATGACCCAGAAGGTCGGAACGGCAGACAACGGCAAGGCGATGGCGCAAATCAGCGTGGCCCGCCAGTTGCGCAGGAAGAGCATGACGACGATGACGGCGAGCAGCGCGCCCTCCATCAGCGTGTCTAGCGCCGCTTCATAGTTGCCGTAGGTGAAGTAGACGGAATCGTCGACCATCTCGATGGTGACGTCAGGGTTCGCCGCACGGATCTTTTCGAGCGACTTGGCAACGGTTTCGGCGACGCTCACCTCGCTGGCACCCTTGGCGCGGAAGACCGCAAAGGTCACGCCGGGATTGCCGTTAAAGCGCGAGAAGGAGCGGGGCTCCTCATAGGTATCGGTAACGGTACCGAGTTCGGAGAGCCGAACGAAGCGGCCGCTCGGCACCGAAATCATCGTGTTGGCGAGCTGGTCGACGTTGCGGGCGTCACCGAGTGTGCGGATCGCCTGTTCGCTGCCGCCCACCTGACCGCGTCCGGACCCCAGGTCCATGTTCATGCGGCGGAGCTGGCCGTTGACGTCGGCGGCGGTGATGCCGAGCGAATTCAGCTTGTCTTCATTGAGCTCGACGCGAACTTCGCGGTCGGCGCCGCCGTAGCGGTCGACGCGCCCGATGCCGCTTTTACCCTGGATTTCGCGCTTGATGACGTCATCGACGAACCAGGAGAGTTCTTCCAGCGACATGCCGGGTGCGGAAACCGAGAAGGTCTGGATCGCCTGGCCCTCGACGTCGACCTTCGAGACGATCGGTTCTTCGATCGAGGTGGGCAGGTCGCCGCGGATACGGTCGATGGCGTCCTTGACGTCCTGCACCGCCTGCGTCGTCGGTACTTCCATGCGGAAGATGACGGCCGTGGTCGACGTTCCGTCGTTGATGGTCGACTGGATATGGTCGACGCCGGTGACGCTGGCGACCGCGTCCTCGATTTCCTTGGTGACCTGGGTTTCGAGTTCGGCCGGCGATGCGCCGCTCTGCGCCACGCTGATCGATACGATCGGCACGTCGATGTTGGGGAAGCGGGTAATCGGCAGACGTACGAACGACTGATAGCCGAGTACGAGCAGCACAACGAAGGCGAGGATCGGAGCGATCGGATTTCGGATGGACCAGGCTGAGAAGTTCATGGTCACGCTTCCTGTCAGTTGGTCGCGGGTTGTGCTGATTTGACGGGGTTGATGTGGTCGCCGTCGCGTACATAGGCGCCGGCCCGGGCCACGACCTCCTCGCCGGCCTTCAAGCCTTCGAGAACCTCGATGAACTTGCCGTCGGAAATCCCTGTCCTGACTGGCAGGATGCGGATGACGCCGTTTTCGACCTTGCGAACGATGGTGCGGCCGTTCTCATTGGTAACGGCCGTTTGCGGCAGAACCACCGTCTGCTTCTGTTCGGCGGTGATCAGCGCGCTTGCATACATGCCGGCACGTGCCTTTTCGGTATCCGCCAGGCTGATGAAGACGGTGCCGAGGCGGCTGACGGGATCGACCGTCGGGGCGATCAGACGGATCGTGCCCTCGACCTTGGTGTTGCCGCCAGCGAGCGTCACGATAGCCGGCTGGCCGACCGCGAGCTTGATGATATCGGCTTCCGCGACGTCTGCCTTCATCTCGATCGCGCCATCGCGGATCATGGCGAAGAGCGGTTCGCTGTTGCCGGTGGCAATCGCACCGACCTTGGCGTTCTTGGCCGAGATGACACCGCTGACGGGGGCCTTGACCGAGGTGCGGGCGAGGCGAAGATCGATGTCGTCGATCTGCGCTTCGGCTACCTTGATGTCGGCATTGGCAACGGCGACGGCCTGCTCGGCAGACAGGACGCGCGCCTGGGTCGCGATGGCGAGCGCGCGGACCCGGTCGGCTTCGGCCGTCGAAACGGTGCCGTTCTTGGAGAGTTCGGCGGCACGTTCGCTGACGCGCTTGGCTTCATCGTTGTTGGCCTTGGTTTCGCTGAGCTGTGCGTTCAACTGCGCAAGCCCGGCTTCTGCCTTGGCAAGCGACGCTTCGAGTTCGCTCTTCTGCAGGCGAAGCGCGTCGTCGTTGAGGACCACGAGCACGCTGCCGGCTTCGACCCTGTCGCCGACATCGACATTGAGTGTGCGGATCGAAAGACCGTCGACCATCGGGGCGACATAGACCTGTTCCACCGCCTGTATGGTTCCGGTCGCAACAACGCGGTCGCTGATCGATTGGTCGACCGCCGTGGTCACGACGATGGAGGGGAGCGCCGGCTTCGGTTGCGCCGCTTCCTCGGCCCGGGCCGGCGAAAGCGAACCAAAGGTCATCGCAGCGCACACGCTGAGAACAGGCAATACTTTTTGAGCCATCGGCTTTACAGTCCCGGCAATGGAAACAATATCGAGCGGATCACCGCTCAAGGCAGGATCCACGGGCAATCAGGCGATTTTATCACGCCGACATCGCGCCCCGGCGGATTGCACGGGGACAGGAGACTGCGCTTCTCCGCATTTCGCGCTCCGCGTGCACGGTATCAGACCGTAGACGCGGGCGGAACTGGGACCGGTTACCGCAGGCAATGCATCGGGAAAAGGGTGTCCTCCGCCATGCCTGCCTCCAACAAACATCCGGGCCTATGTAATCTCGGCTTTGGACGCTTACAAGAGTGCACGAAGCAATGGTGCCTCAATATTCAACCTGTTCTGCGGTTATGGTTGCGATCTTGACACGATCTTGACAATGGCGAGCAAAGGTAGCGCCGTTGCCAGCTGCGTTACCACCCCCACGCCCGGTACCCGGCGGCAACTTGGCGGATGCGAACGGCCGCTAAGAAAACGGAAGAGGGCCGCACGATCGTGCGACCCTCTTTTGACGTTTTGGCTACCGTCTACTTCAGTGCGGCGTCCGTGATTTCGTGGGTCCAGGCGCCTTCCGGCTCCTTGGAGATCACGGGATCGGAACCGCCTGCAAGCAGGGACTGTACCGTGCGCTTGTAATCGGCTTCGTCCAGTGCGCCATTCGAGCCGGAGGTCAACTTCGCCACTTCGCCCATCATGCGCTTCTGGTGCTTTTCCGTCTGCGCGCCGGTGGAGTCGTTTTCAAGAACGATATCCGCGGCTTCGTCCGGGTTCTGCTCGGCGTACTTCCAGCCCTTCATCGAGGCGCGCACGAACTTGACCATCTTCTCCTTGAAGGCAGCGTCCTTGAGCTTGTCCTGGAGCACGTAGAGGCCGTCTTCCAGGGTCGCGACGCCTTGATCTTCATACTTGAAGGTGACGAGGTCGTCCGGCTTGATGCCGGCGTCGATCACCTGCCAGTACTCGTTATAGGTCATGGTCGAGATGCAGGCGGCCTGCTTCTGGATCAGCGGGTCGACGTTGAAGCCCTGCTTTAGGACGGTGACACCGTTCGGGCCGCCATCGGTCGGGATCTTCAGGTGCGACATCCAGGAAAGGAACGGATATTCGTTGCCGAAGAACCAGACGCCGAGGGTCTGGCCCTTGAACTTGTCGGGGCTGGTGACGCCGGTTTCCTTGAGGCAGGTCAGCATCATGCCGGATTTCTTGAAGGGCTGGGCGATGTTGACGAGCGGTACGCCCTTTTCGCGGGTGGCAAGCGCTGAAGGCATCCAGTCGACGATCACATCTGCGCCGCCGCCGGCGATCACCTGTGCTGGGGCGATATCCGGACCGCCGGGCTTGATGTCGACGTCAAGGCCTTCCTCCTCGTAGAAGCCCTTGTCCTTGGCGACGTAATAGCCTGCGAACTGTGCCTGGGTTACCCATTTCAGCTGCAGCGTCACCTTGTCGGCGGCCTCGGCCTGGAACGCTGCGAGCGAAAAGACGCCTGCGGCGAGAAGCGATGCGAGTCTTTTGTTCATGTCAGTTCCCTCTTGTTTTTACTTCATTTTATTAAAGTTCTTTAAGCAGGCTCAGGCGCGCCCTCCGCGGATGGAAGGATGCCAGAAGGTGACGGCACGCTCGATGAGTGCAACCACCCCGTAGAAGGCGGAACCAGCGACCGCCGCAACGGCGATCTCGGCCCAGACCATGTCGACATTCATGCGTCCCACTTCCGTGGAAATCCGGAACCCCATGCCGACGATGGGGGTCCCGAAGAACTCGGCGACGATGGCGCCGATCAGCGCCAGCGTCGAATTGATCTTGAGCGCGTTGAAGATGAACGGCCAGGCGGCCGGCAGGCGCAGCTTGACGAGGGTCTGCCACCAGGACGCGGCGTAGGTGCGCATCAGGTCGCGTTCCATGTGACTGGCGGCGGCAAGGCCGGCGACCGTGTTCACCAGCATCGGGAAGAAGGTCATGATGACGACGACGGCAACCTTCGACTGCCAGTCGAAGCCGAACCACATTACCATGATCGGCGCAACGCCGATGACGGGGAGGGCGGAGACGAAGTTGCCGAGCGGCAGCAGGCCTTTCTGCAGAAAGGGCGAACGGTCGATAAGGATCGCGACCGCGAAGCCGAGACCGCAACCGAGCGCGTAACCGATCAGTACCGCCTTCAGGAAGGTCTGGCGGAAATCGGCGCCGAGCGTCGGCAGCGAGTTGATCAGCTTGTGCCAGATCATCGAGGGGGCCGGCAGCAGAACGGATGGCACGGAGAAACCCCGCACGATGCCTTCCCAGAGGACCAGGATGGTGATGCCGAAGATCAGCGGCACGGCAAAGTGCGCAGCGCTTCTGGCGGCGGGGCTCTCAAAGTTCTGGCGCACCAGCCATTCGTTGAGGGCCCAGGCGGCGAGCCAGAAGACGATCGCGGCCACAAGGATGGGAAGGTTCATGGCTTGGCTCCCATGCGCTTCAGGACGGCCGTGTGGGCGAAGCCGACGATCATGACGAGGATTGCGGCGAGGGCCGCCGCCATGAACAGTGCCGCCCAGATCTGCACCGTCTGACCGTAATAGGAGCCGGCGAGCAGGCGGGCACCGAGGCCGGCGACGGCGCCGGTGGGCAGTTCGCCAACGATTGCGCCGACCAGCGAGATGGCGACGGCGACTTTCAGCGAGGTGAAGAGATAGGGCATCGACGAAGGCCAGCGGAGTTTCCAGAAGGTCTGTGCCGACGAGGCGTTATAGGTGTGCATCAGGTCGAGCTGGATGGTCTCCGGGCTGCGTAGCCCCTTCACCATGCCGACGACGACGGGGAAGAAGGACAGGTAGGTGGAGATCAGCGCCTTCGGCAGCAGACCGGAGATGCCTACGGCATTGAGGACGACGATGATCATCGGTGCGACCGCGAGGATCGGGATCGTCTGGCTGGCAATCACCCAGGGCATCAGCGAGCGGTCCATGGCGCGATTGTGCACGATGCCGACCGCGAGCAGGATGCCGAGTGCCGCGCCGATACCGAAGCCGAGCAGGGTCGCGGAAAGCGTGACCCAGGCGTGATAGACGAGGCTGCGTTTCGAGGTGATCGCCTTGTTGAAGGTGGTATCCCAGATCTCGGCGATCACCTGATGCGGCGCCGGCAGCACCGGGCGCTCCTGCGCCATGGTGTTGCGCACGATGTCGGAGAAGCTGATCTCGGTGCCGGCCCGCGCAGCCGTATCGCGCTCGAAGGGCGCGTTGAGGAAGACGACCGCGACATACCAGATGGCGATCAGCAGCAGGACGACGGTGCCGACCGGCACCAACTTGTCCCTGATGAAACTCGGTTCCTGCATCGTCACGCCTTTCCGCTTGCGGGGAACAACATCAGGCCCATGGCGACGATGCCGAGAAGCACGCCGGCGGCCTGTGTGAGGCTCAATCGTTCGCCGAACACCGCGAAGGCGATGACATTGACCATCACGAGCTGCACGATCGCCGAAAGCGAGATGGCAAGGCCGAGGCCGCCCTCGCGCATGAGCTTCACCATGATGATGTTGCCGATTACGTAGAGCCCGAGGGCGAGGCAGAGCATGCCGAGGTGATTGTTGGAGACATAGGCGCGCGAGGCAGTGGCGCCGCCAAGGAAAATCGTCGTCGCCAAAAGCATCCAGAGGCCAAAGGCAAGGTTCATACCCGCACCTCCCTGCCGCGCCAGCGATAGAGGATATCCGGCAGGTGCTCCTCGTTGTCGCCGTCGGTCCATCGTACCGCTTCGAAGCCCTGGTGCTCGTAAAAGCGCTGGGCATCACGGTTGTGTTCGAAGGTCCACAGGCTCAATTCGTCCGGTGACATCGCCTTGGCGGTGGCGATCAGACGGGCGCCAATACCGGCGCCGCGGTGCCGCTTGTCGATATAGAGCGCGGTGACGTGGTGGTCGTCGGAGAGGGAAAGGAAGCCGGCGATCTCGCCATCCTCCTCCGCCAGGATCACGGTGCGTTCGGCAAAGACGGTTTCGGCGTAGTAGCGCTCCACATCGGCATGATCGTGGACGCGCGGCATCCAGGGCGTCGCGTCGATCCAGCGATTGAGGATGCCGGCGCAGGCGGCCATGTCGTCCCGTTCGGCCCGGCGGATGCCGATGCTATTCGTCATAGCTGTGTCCTGCACGCAGGCCTTCGCGGACGCGATGGGCGATTTCCAGGAACTCCGGCGTTTCGCGAATGCCAAGCGGCCGTTCGCGCGGCAGCGGCGATTCGATCACGTCGGTGACGCGGCCGGGGCGCGGGCTCATCACCACGATCTTGGTGGAGAGATAGACCGCCTCGGGGATCGAGTGGGTGACGAAACAGATCGTCTTGTTGGTGCGGGCCCAGAGCTTGAGGAGCTGTTCGTTCAGGTGGTCGCGGACGATCTCGTCAAGCGCACCGAAGGGCTCGTCCATCAAAAGCAGGTCGGCGTCAAACGCCAGTGCACGGGCGATCGAGGCGCGCTGCTGCATGCCGCCCGAAAGCTGCCAGGGATATTTCTTGCCGAAGCCGGAGAGATTGACGAGGTCGAGTGTGCGCTCGATGCGCGCCTTCTTCTCTTCCTTCGAATAGCCCATGATCTCCAGCGGCAGGGCGATGTTGTTTTCGATGGTGCGCCAGGGATAGAGCGCGGCCGCCTGGAACACGTAGCCGTACGCCCGTTGCTTGCGTGCTTCCTCGGGTGTCATGCCGTTGACGCTGATCTTGCCGGAGGTCGCCCTTTCGAGATCGGCGATCACGCGCAAGAAGGTCGTCTTGCCGCAGCCGGACGGGCCGATGAAGGAAACGAAATCGCCCTTGGCAACGTCGAGATTGACGCCGGTCAACGCGTGAACCGGTCCATCGGCAGTTTCGAAGGTCAGGCAGAGGTCCCGGGCCGAAACCACGGATGCGGTATTGGACGTCATCGGCGAATACTCATTCTGGCTGGTCTGTGTCAGACTGCTATCCGGACCGGCAACATGCAATCGCGGATTTGGGTGCGGAGCCGTTTGTTGCTGGTTTTTCAGGGAATTCTGGAGAACGCTCATGTCTCGATCATCCAATCCGGGCTGTCGCGTGGTTCGTCCTGATGGCGTGACGGCCGGCCAGCAGGGGCTCAACTATTTCGAGGGCATTGCGGCGGAGACCGTCGGGGCGACGGGGCTCTGCATGCATATCGTCACGATCCCACCGGGCGCGCGTGCCAAGGCGCACCTGCACGAGAGCCACGAGACGGCGATCTATGTGCTTTCGGGCGAGGCCTGGACCTGGTTCGGCGAGCGGCTGGAGGAGCACGTCATCGCTCGGGCCGGCGAGATGGTCTACATCCCCGCCGGCACGCCGCACCTTCCGGAGAACCGGTCGAGCGAGCCCTGTTCGGCGGTCATCGCACGCACGGACCCGAACCAACGCGAAAGCCTCGTGCTCCTGCCCGAACTCGATGCGCTCGTGCCCGCCTGACGGATCCCACGCCGAGGCGTCCCGCCAATGTGGCGGGACATGTCCGGTGGGACAGAGCGGCGCGAAGAAGTGCAAGCCGCGAAACATGAGCCCTCAGACGCCCGTGGCCGGAATGCCGGTGCGCTGGACGGCGCGGGGTGCTGTCACTTCCTTCCAGGTCGAAAGGGCGGAGCTGACTGCCGGGAAGGGATCGCGGCGGACGAATTCGCCGTGGCCTTCGCGGGTCTTGATCGTGCTTTCCTCGATCGCGACGACGCCGCGGCTCAACGTGTAGCGCGGCAGGCCCTTCACCTCCTTGCCTTCGAAGACGTTGTAGTCGATCGCCGACTGCTGGCTCTTGGCGGAGATCGTCTTCGTGCGCTTCGGATCCCAGACGACGAGGTCGGCATCGGCGCCGACGAGGATCGCGCCCTTCTTCGGGTAGATGTTGAGGATCTTGGCGATGTTGGTCGAGGTCACCGCCACGAACTCGTTCATGGTGATGCGGCCGGTGTTGACGCCGTGGGTCCACAACATCGGCATGCGGTCTTCGAGGCCGCCTGTGCCGTTCGGGATCTTGGTGAAGTCGCCGACGCCGAAGCGCTTCTGCTCGGACGTGAAGGCACAATGGTCGGTCGCCACCACCTGCAGCGAGCCGGAGGCAAGGCCGGCCCAGAGACTGTCCTGATGCAGCTTGTTGCGGAAGGGGGGCGACATCACGCGGCGGGCCGCATGGTCCCAGTCCTTGTTGAAATATTCGGTTTCGTCGAGCGTCAGGTGCTGGATCAGCGGTTCGCCGAAGACGCGCATGCCCTTGGAGCGGGCGCGGCGGATCGCTTCATGCGCCTGTTCGCAGGAGGTGTGAACGATGTAGACCGGGCAGCCCGCCATGTCCGCGATCATGATCGCGCGGTTGGTCGCCTCGCCCTCGACTTCGGCCGGACGCGAATAGGCATGTGCTTCCGGCCCGTTGTTGCCTTCGGCGAGCAGCTTTGCCTGCAGCTGGGCGACGACGTCGCCGTTTTCGGCATGCACCAGCGGTAACGCGCCAAGGGCGGCGCAACGCTGGAAGGACGAGAACATCTCGTCGTCATCCACCATCAGCGCGCCCTTATAGGCCATGAAGTGCTTGAATGTGTTGATGCCCTTGTCCCGAACGATGGTCTCCATCTCGTTGAAGACCTGCTCGCTCCACCAGGTGATCGCCATGTGGAAGGAATAGTCGCAATTGGCGCGGGTCGACTTGTTGTCCCACATGGTCAGCGCTTCGAGCAGCGACTGGTTGGGAGAAGGCAGCGCAAAGTCGACCACCATGGTCGTGCCGCCGGCAAGGGCCGCCCGCGTGCCGCTTTCGAAATCGTCGGAGGAATAGGTGCCCATGAAGGGCATTTCGAGATGCGTATGCGGGTCAATGCCGCCCGGCATGATGTAACAGCCGCTCGCATCCAACGTCTCGTCGGCCGCAAGATTAGGGCCAATTTCGACGATCTTGCCGCCCTCGATCTTCACGTCCGCCTTATAGGTCAGGTCGGCCGTGACAATGGTTCCACCCTTGATGACAGTGCTCATGGTTCTTGATCCTCGCGATTGCGCTTCCGGCGGCCAGGCAACCGCCACGAAAAAGGGCGGAACTTTCGTCCCGCCCGCAAACTCATTCGACGATTTCGGCCGTTTCGACGACGGCGTGGAAGAGGACGTCGGCGCCAGCGCTGGCCCACTCCCTGGAGATGTCCTCTGCCTCGTTGTGGCTGAGGCCACCAACGCAGGGGCACATGATCATCGTCGTCGGCGCCACCTTGGCGGCCCAGCAGGCGTCATGACCGGCGCCGGAAATAATGTTCATGTGGCTATAGCCGAGATGCTCGGCGGCATTGCGCACGGCGCTCACCAGCTTCGGGTCGAAGGTCACCGGCTCGAAGTGGCCGATCGCCTCGATGGAACAGCCGACGCCGAGCGCCTCGGTGATCTTCGGTGCTTCGGCCTCGATCTTCGCCCGCATGCGGTCGAGCTTGGCCTTGTCGGGCGAGCGGATGTCGACGGTGAAGACCACCTTGCCCGGCAGCACGTTGCGGGAATTGGGCGAGAAGAACACCTGGCCGACACCGCCGACGGCGCCTGGCTGGTTCTCCATCGCCACGCCCTGGACCATTTCCAGGATGCGGGCCATGGCAAGCCCGGCATTGACGCGCATGTTCATAGGGGTCGAACCCGTATGGGCTTCGCGGCCGGTCAGCGTGAACTCCAGCCACCACAGGCCCTGACAGTGCGTAACGACGCCGATGTCCTTGCCCTCGGCTTCGAGGATCGGGCCCTGCTCGATGTGATATTCGAAATAGGCGTGCATCTTGCGGCCGCCGACCTCTTCGTCGCCAACCCAGCCGATGCGCTTCAGCTCGTCGCCGAAGGTCTTGCCTTCCGGGTCCTTGCGGCCATAGGCGAAATCCTGGGTGTGCACGCCGGCAAAGACGCCCGACGCGAGCATGGCCGGTGCGAACCGCGCGCCTTCCTCATTGGTCCAGTTGGTCACGACAATAGGGTGCTTGGTCTTGATGCCGAGGTCGTTCATCGAACGGACGACCTCAAGTCCCGAGAGCACGCCCAGCACGCCGTCATATTTGCCGCCGGTCGGCTGGGTATCGAGGTGCGAGCCGATATAGACGGGCAGCGCATCCGGGTCGGTGCCGGGCCGGGTGAAGAACATATTGCCCATGGTGTCGACGCCCATGGTAAGCCCGGCCTCATCGCACCAGGACTTGAACAGCCGGCGCCCTTCGGCATCCTCGTCGGTCAGGGTCTGGCGGTTGTTGCCACCTGCGACACCAGGGCCGATCTTGGCCATCTCCATAAGTGAATCCCACAGGCGGTCGGCATTGACGCGCATGTTCTCGCCAGGTGCAGCCACGGCGGTCTCCTCATCTTTTCAGGGCTTTGCCTTGATCGGCGCGCCCTTATGTTCCCGTGGTCAAATCCAGGCTTGGTTTTTTCTGGTGCCCTTCGATCAGCCGTTGCCTTTGGCGGTGAACTGGCTGATAATTTGACCGGTTGGTAAACATTACAACTTCCGTTGCGGCACTCAAGCCGGAAAAACAAAAAAACGAAGTTGTTGCCCAAGAAGATGGCGAGGCCAGAAATTGGGCAGACCGGTTCCTGCGCGACGAGCGCGCGGGCATCGCCAGGGGGACAGATGGTATTACCGAGAGCGGCCAGGACCCAGAGGCGGACACGCATCCAGGAGGAAAAGGAAGAGCGCATCCTGGAAGCCGCGCTCGAAGTCTTTTCCGCCAATGGTTTTCGCGGCGCGACCGTCGACCAGATCGCCGAAGTGGCGGGCATGTCGAAGCCCAATCTGCTCTATTACTTCCGCACCAAGGAAGCGATGCACCGTGCGCTGATCGACCGGGTGCTCGATACCTGGCTCGATCCCTTGCGTGAATTCAATGCCGAGGGAAATCCGGTTGCCGAGATCCGCAGCTATATCCGGCGCAAGCTGGAAATGGCCCGCGACTACCCGCGCGAAAGCCGGCTTTTCGCCAACGAAGTGCTGCAGGGCGCGCCGCATATCGAAGACGAACTCAAGGGACCCTTGAAGTCGCTGGTCGACGAGAAGGCCGAGGTGATCCGCAGTTGGGCCAAGGCCGGCAAGATTGCCAAATGCGACCCCTATCACCTGATCTTCGCGATCTGGTCGACCACCCAGCATTATGCCGACTTCGATGTGCAGGTGCGCGCCGTGCTCGGCCAAGGCAATGCCGGGGACGGGCGCTTCGAGGATGCGGCACGCTTCCTCGAACGGCTCTTCGTCGACGGGTTGCAGGTGAGCGAGCAGCCGGCGGCTTGAGCCGCTCTTCTGATTTTCAATCCGGCAACAGCGCCATCAAGAGCAGGCCGCAGGCAGTGGTGAGCGCGCCGGCAAGCACCGGCAGGCTGGTCCAACCATGGCCGAGCAAGCCTTCCAGCAGGATGATGAAGGTCGGCGTCAGATAGCCGTAGCCGAGCACTTTCGATGCCGGCAGGCGCATCGAGGCGTATTGCAACAGCAGGAAGGTGATCGCGGTGGTGACCACGGCGAGATAGAGGACGGCGATCCAGACGATTGCCGGCAGGGCTGCAAAATTGGTGGTGACGAGGCCGGCGCCGCCGGGCACCAGCAGCCAGGGAACGGTGAAGACCGCAACCCAGAAGCCGAAGGCGAACGGGCTTTCGTCGCGTCCGAACTTGCGGATCAGCGGTACATAGATGGCGTGGCAGATGACGCCGACGAAAAAGATCAGCTCGCCCTGACCGACATCGAAGGCAAGGATCGCCTGGATATTTGCGCGGAAGATCACCCAGACAGCGCCGAGTGCGGCGATGATGAGGCCGGCAAGCACGCCCGGGCGTGTGCGCTGGCCGAGCAGCAGGTAGGCGAAGCCGGCGCTCAGCAGCGGCATCAGCGTGAAAACGGCGCCGGTCGAGACCGGATTGGTGAACTCCAGCGCCTTGAACATCGTCAACATGTAGACGGCGATCAGACCGCCGAGGATGAGGAAACGCCACCATTGCTTGGGGAAGTGGAAGGGCACCCGCGCATAGCCGAAGGTCATCAGACCGAGGACGACGACGGTCAGCAGGTAGCGCCAAAGCGTCAAAGGCCCTGCGCCCATGTGCTGGGTTGCAAGCCCGCCGAAGGAGAAGGAGCCGGCGATCAGGACGGCAAAGCTCATCATCGCCAGATGCGCCCTGAGCTTTTCGATGCCTTTCGCGTGAACCTGATGGGCCGTTTTCGGGGATACGTCCTGCTTCATTCACGATTCCGGGAAGTATGAGGGAGAAGGGAACGATAACTAAGCGTTTGACGGCGTTGGTTGCAAGGCCTCGGAGATGCGTGCGGCATCCTCGACGATCCAGGTTTCAAGCGTCGCCTGCCGGCCGCGCAGGCTGATGTCCAGCCGCTCGTGCCCCTCGATCACCAGGCCAGCCCGGTTGACGAGTTCGGTAGAAACGGCGAGCTGCACGTCGTGTTCCTTGGCGAGGCCTTCCAGGCGGCTTGCGGTATTGATCGTATCGCCGACCGCCGTCAGCGACGTCGCCTGACCATAGCCGATCTCGCCGATGATGGCGGGACCGGCGTGCAGCCCCATGGCGATGCGCAACGGCTCGTCAAGCTCGCCGCGGAAGGTCTGGTTGAGCGTCTCGATGCCCTTGGATATCCGCACGGAGGCTGCCAGCGACTGCCGGCAGGCCTCGCTATAGGAGCTCTTGAGCCCGAAGATCGCGAGTGCGCCATCGCCGATGAACTTGTCGATGACGCCGCCGGAATCCTCGACCGCTTCGCCGACCATCTCGAAGTAGCGGTTGAGCAGGAACACGGTGTCGAAAGGCAGCTTGTGTTCGGCAATGCTGGTGAAGCCGCGCAGATCGCAGAAGAGCACGGCGATCCGCCGTTCGCGGCCTTCGCCGCCCTCGCGTCCGAGCTGCTTCTTGATGCCGAGACTGTCGCTGTCGAGGATCGGCACGACCGTGACGTTGTGGACCGGACGGAACTGGCAGGCTAGGCGGACATTGTCGGGCGCCCCGATACGGGTAAGCGTCGCAAGCTCCGCGTCCTCGGGGGCGGGCTGGTCCTCCAGTCCCTGGATGACGCGCACGCGGCAGGTCGAGCAACGCCCGCGGCCGCCGCAGACCGAGACATGCGGGATACCGGCTGCGCGGCTTGCTTCCAGCACGCTGAAGCCGAGATTGACGGTCGCGACGCGGCCGTCGGGATAACGGACGCGAATGCGACCGCCCTTCGGCATGGCCCGCAACAGGAAGGTGCCGGCGATCAGGCCGCCAAAACCAAAATAGAGGCCGAGACGGATATCCTCGAGGAGCGTCAGATCGACCGCCGGCTTCCGATAGGCCGTGTCGCCGTAGCCGCCATGTTCGGCGTAGCCGTCCTCCATCGAGCGGGCACCGTTGACAAAGCCAAGCAGTGCGAAAATCGGTACGAGGATCGCAACCGTGTAGAGCAGAATCTCGTAGCGCGGGAACCAAGGGCGGCCGCGCATCCAGAACCAGGCGCCGAGGCAGCCGTGACCCCAGACGAGCAAGAGGGCGACCGATTGCCTGGTCGCATTGAACGAATTCGACCAGAGTATTCGCAGCATGTCCGGGTAATTGGTATCGATGCCTGTGAACAGCGGCTCGACGCGTGCGGCAGTGACGTGGCCGATCAGCAGGAAAGGCAGGCTGAGACCGAAGATGATCTTAAGCGCTTCGCGCGCGGGCATTCTGAGCGTCTGCCGACGATAGATGCTTTCGAGCGCCATGGTGAAGTGCAGGAGCAGGGCGCCGTAGAGGAGCACCGTGCCGGGGACGCTGTGCCAGATCAGATTGAAGCCCTTGCGGGCGGTCTCCATTGCGTCGATGGAGATCAGGCCGAGCGAATGGTTGAAGAAATGCGCCAGGACGAACGTACCGAGGATGGCCCCGGAGACGAGGTGTATTCGCTTGCGTCGGTTGGCCGAAATGATCGTCAAGCAACAAGTCCGGCTCTGCCGGAGCGTCGTCCGGCTGCAGTGTCAAAACCGTCGGAGATCGCGCTGCGGCCCTGATCGGGCCCACGGCGCACCCCGTATGAGTTCTCCCTTATTATCCAGATCGTGCGAGCCGACAACTTACCATTTTTACACAATCTGTTTCGTTTTCGTGTCCTGTTCGTTATCGGCCGAGAGCGCTATTCAGCGGGATTCGGCTGACCTATTAAAAAGCGTTCCTGCTTTCGCTTGCACCGGTTGCAGTCCTGGCGTTGCCGTCATTCCATCATCGGTGGCAAGCGCTCGGCAAGCGTGTCGATGAGCAGACGCAGCTTTGACGGCATGTACTGGGTTTTCGGCCAGACGACATAGGTGCCGTAGGAGAGCGCCGGCGTATCGACGAGAATCCGCACCAGCGAGCCGGAGGCGATGCAGTTGCGGACGAGCCAGCAGGGCAGCCAGGCGATGCCGAAGCTGCCGGCTGCCGCATCGGCGATCGACGTCAGGTCGTCGAGCCGCAGCCGCGACGGAGGCGTGACGGTTCGCAGTTGCGCGCCCTTTCCCGGGAATGACCAGGCATGCGGCTGACCGCTGCGCCGATAGAGGATCGCCTGATGGGACATCAGGTCATCGATCGTTTCCGGCGTGCCGTTCGCTTCGAGATAGGCGGGGGAGGCGCAGACGGTCATGCGCTGATCGACGATCTTTCGTGTCATCAGCTCCGGATCGCTGCGCAGCGGACCGGTGCGGATGGCAAGGTCAAAGCCGTCCTCGACGAGATCGACGTTGCGGTCACTGAAATTGAGGTCGAACTCCAGGCGCGGGTGTGTGCGTAGCAGTTCCGACAGCAGCGGCATGATGCACTGGCGACCGAAATGCACCGGCATCGACAGGCGCAGGCGGCCCTGGATCTCCTGCTTGCCGGATTCCAGCAGGGCCTCGCCGGCCCGGATTTCGCCGAGCGCCCGCAGGCAGTTTTCGTAGAAGAGCTGGCCCTCGTCGGTCAGGCTCTGGGTGCGGGTGGTGCGATGGAAAAGGCGAACGCCCAGCCGCTGTTCGAGCTTTGCAACGGCCTTGCCGACCGCAGAGCGCGACAGGTTGAGCCTTTCGGCGGCGGCGGAAAAGCCGCCGGCATCGGCCGCTTCCACGAACACAGAGACACCGTTGAGGTAGCTCATATTTGTATCCTTCAGAGAACCAATATGGCGAAATCATATCGCAACTGGAGAGATAATTTCAACGCTATGGTTTCTTCATCAGATCAAACCGATGAAAGGAATGACCATGGCAAGACTGATGAAGGAATGGACCATCGACAGGTTCGGTGCCTCCAACCTGAAGCTCACCGAGCGGCGCGTTCCCGAGGCCGGCCCGGGGGAGGTGCTCGTTCGCACGACCGCCCTGTCGCTGAATTTCCGCGACAAGATGGTCCTGGAAAACGGCATGGGTATGCCGCTCTCTTTTCCCTTTGTGCCGGGATCCGACATGGCCGGTGTGGTCGAAGCGGTCGGTCGCGGCGTGACCCGTTTCCAACCGGGCGATCGGGTGATTTCCGTCTTCGATCCCACCTGGATCGACGGCCAGAAGCCTGGAACGGCCCGTTACCCCACCTCATTCGCGCTCGGCGGTCTCAATCCGGGTGTCGCTTCGCAATATGTCGCCTTCCCGGAGGGCTGGTTCGTGAAGGCGCCTGAAAGCCTCGACGACGGCGAGGCGAGCACCTTGCCCTGTGCCGGGGTGACGGCCTGGTTCGCGCTGGTCGAGAGGGGAGACCCGAAGGCGGGCGACCGTGTCGTGGTGCAGGGCACCGGCGGCGTTTCGCTGTTCGGGCTGCAGATCGCCAAGGCACACGGCGCCGAAGTCATCGTGACCTCAAGCAACCAGGACAAGCTTGACCGAGCACGGGCGCTCGGCGCCGATCACGGCATCAACCGCGTGTCGGAAGATTGGGCGGAGCGTGTCCTCGAGATCACCGGTGATCACGGCGCCGACCACATCCTGGAACTCGCCGGTGGCGCCAATCTCGGAAAGTCGCTGCAGGCGGTGGCTGTGCAAGGGAGGATTTCGGTCATCGGGGTATTCGAGGGCGCCGAGATCTCTGCGCCGGTGACGCCGGTTCTTCTGAAATCGCCTGTCATCCAGGGCATCGGCGTCGCCCATCGCAGGGCGCTGGAAGATCTTGTCGGCGCCATCGACAGGACGGGGATCAAGCCGGTGATCGACGCGCGCTACCGATTCTCCGAATTGCCGGAAGCGCTCGCGCATCTCGACCGCGGTCCGTTCGGCAAGGTGGTCGTCGAGGTCTGAGTTGAACGACGAAGCCGCCGGCTGGAGGTCCGGCGGCTTCGTTCGATGCGGTGCGGGCAAACCCGCTCGGGTATCGTTATTCCGCGGCCTGGCGGGCCATCGGGTTGTTCGGGTGCGTCGTCCAGTTGGCATAGTTCGGATCAACCGGCTTGCCAGTACGCTGGTCGATCGTGCCGACCGGCAGCTCTTCCATGGTGATGCAGTTTTCGACGGGACAGACGTTGACGCAGAGGTTGCAGCCAACGCATTCGTCTTCCATCACCTCGAAGTGGCGTACGCCGTTGACGAACTGCGTGATCGCCTGGTGCGAGGTGTCCTCGCAGGCGATGTGGCAGCGACCGCACTTGATGCAGGCATCCTGGTCGATCTTCGCCTTGGCGATGTAGTTGAGGTTCAGATACTGCCAGTCGGTGACGTTCGGGACCGCGCGTCCGGTGATGTCGTCGAGGTTGCGGTGGCCCTTGGCGTCCATCCAGTCGGAAAGGCCCGAGATCATTTCCTGGACGATCTTGAAGCCATAGGTCATGGCCGCGGTGCAGACCTGGACGTTGCCGGCGCCGAGCGCCAGGAATTCGGCCGCGTCGCGCCAGGTGGTGATGCCGCCGATGCCGGAGATCGGCAGGCCGTAGGTTTCCGGATCGCGGGCGATCTCGGCGACCATGTTGAGCGCGATCGGCTTGACCGCCGGGCCGCAATAGCCGCCGTGGGTGCCCTTGCCGCCGACCGTCGGGTTCGGCGCGAAGTTGTCGAGATCGACGGAAACGATCGAGTTGATCGTGTTGATCAGCGAGACGGCGTCGGTGCCGCCGGCCTTGGCGGCGCGGGCGGGCTTGCGGATGTCGGTGATATTCGGCGTCAGCTTGGTGATGACGGGCATGCGCGTGTACTGCTTGCACCAGCGCACGACCATCTCGATGTATTCCGGTACCTGGCCGACCGCAGCACCCATGCCACGCTCGGACATGCCGTGCGGACAGCCGAAGTTGAGTTCGATGCCGTCGGCGCCGGTTTCCTCGACCAGCGGCAGGATCGCCTTCCACGCCTCTTCCTCGCAGGGCACCATGATCGACGCGATCAGGGCACGATCCGGCCAGTTCATCTTCACCTGCTTCATTTCGCGCAGGTTCACATAGAGGTCGCGGTCGGTGATGAGCTCGATATTGTTGAGCCCGAGCAGGCGCCGATCGGCACCCCAGATCGCGCCATAGCGCGGTCCGTTGACGTTGACGACCGGCGGTCCTTCCTCACCGAGCGTCTTCCAGACGACGCCGCCCCAGCCCGCCTTGAAGGCGCGCTCGACGTTGTAGGCCTTGTCCGTCGGCGGGGCGGATGCCAGCCAGAACGGGTTCGGGGATTTGATGCCGACGAAGTTATTGCGAAGATCAGCCATTGGTTCCTCCTCCCGATCCTTTAGGCAACTGCGCTCGCGTGCGGTGCTGCCGCAGCGAAGGCCCGGTTGATCGATTCAGCCGCATCGCGACCCATGGCGACAGCCGAGACCGTGAGGTCTTCGCCGCCGAGCACGCAGTCGCCGCCGGCCCAGACGTTGTCGATCGAGGTTCGCCCTTCGGCATCGGCGACGATACGGCCGCCTTCGAGTTTCAGGGCGCCGAGGCCACTTCCGAGGAAGCTCTGGCCGATTGCCTTGAAGATCTGGTCAGCGGCAATGATACCCGTTTCGCCCGTCGCCGTCAGCTTTCCGTCTTCGAGCGTCGTGTATTCCAGCTCGATGCCGGCGACCTTGCCATCCTTCTCGGCAATGCGCTTCGGCTGCAGCCAGTGGCGGATGGTGACGCCCTTGGACGCTGCCAGATCCTGCTCGAACTCGGAGGCGTTCATGTTCTCCTTGCCGCGGCGGTAGCAGATCGTCACCTCTTCGGCGCCGAGGAGCTTCGCCTGTACGGCCGCGTCGATGGCGGTCATGCCGCCGCCGAGAACGACGACGCGGCGACCGACCGGGATGTCGGCCTTGGTCTTGGACTGGCGGAGTGCAGCGATGAAGTCGACGGCGTCGTCAACGCCTTCGGCATTTTCACCTTCGAGGCGCAGTGCGTTGACGCCGGCAAGGCCGAGGCCGAGGAAGACGGCGTCATATTGTTCAGAGAGTTCGGAGAGGCTGAAATCGCGGCCGAGTGCCTGGCCGTTGCGCACCTCGATGCCGCCGATCGACAGCACGTAGTCGACTTCCTTCTGCGCAAAGTCATCGACCGACTTGTAGGCGGCGATGCCATATTCGTTGAGGCCGCCCGACTTCGGACGGGCGTCGTAGATCACGACGTCGTGGCCCTTGACGGCCAGCCGATGGGCCGCGGCTAGCCCCGCCGGGCCGGCGCCGACGACGGCGACCTTGCGGCCGGAGGAAGCGGCGCGGGTGTAGAACTGCTTGTTCTCCTTCATCGCAACGTCGGTCGCATAGCGCTGCAGGCGGCCGATTTCGACCGGGCGCTCCTCGGCGGTGTTGCGAACGCAGGCCTGTTCGCACAGCGTTTCGGTGGGACAGACGCGGGCGCACATGCCGCCCAGAATGTTCTGATCAAAGATCGTCTTGGCCGATCCGATCGGGTTTCCGGTCGATATCTGCCGAATGAACAGCGGGATATCGATGGAGGTGGGACAGGCCGTCATGCACGGCGCGTCATGGCAGAAATAACAGCGGTCGGAAGCGACGAGGGCCTCGTGCTTGTCGAGCGGTGGATGGAGGTCGGAGAAATTGCTCTCGTACTCCCCGAGCGGCAGGCGGCCGCCGAGGATCCCAGATTGTGTCGTTCCCATTTTTGGCTCCCAATGTTTTCTCAGGATGATGGAACGGTAACACGCTTTATTTTTTTATCAAACGGTAAAAGTTTGAGATGGAATTGACCGGAAAGCCTTGCGATCCGGGGCTTTGCGCCAGACATGACAAGCCCTTGTTCTTAGTCGCTGTTTGACAGGGCGGGGCAAATAGTGGCAGCAAATCAGAGCGGGGTGAGGAAAAGTGTGCGCGGTTTTCCGCCCGCACCCCGCTCTGCTTATGAGGATCGATCACGATAGTTTTGGATCGACAGGATCCAAAACTATCGTGATCGGGGAACGGAGAACCGCGATGGCGCGCAGGGGCGAGGCGAACAACAGGCTTGACGATGCTGCCCGGGCCGGCTGGCTATACTATGTCGCCGGCCGCACCCAGGATGAAATTGCCACCGTCATGGGCATCTCGCGCCAGTCGGCGC
>NZ_JAEPRP010000077.1:0-32663 GCF_016652895.1 Ensifer sp. SSB1 | reverse complement strand
CGCTGATTGCCGCCATGACGCCGGAGATCATGAAGATGGTGATCTTCAGTCGATCCACCTTGATGCCGGAATAGACGGCAGCCTCGCGGTTGCCGCCGGTGAGATAGGCGCGGCGGCCGAAGCTCGTCTTGCTCAAAAGGATGTGGTTGACGAGGAAGAGCACGGCGACGACCCAGATGATGATCGGCAGGCCGAGGAAGCTTTCGGTGCCGATGGCGGTCCAGGTCGAATTCTCGATCATCGCCGGCGCGCCGTTGGTCGGCAAGCTGACCATGCCGCGGTAGATGCCCATGGTCGCGACGGTGACGATGAAGGAGGGGAGCAGCAGTTTCGCCGTCAGCACGCCGTTCAGCATGCCCATCAGGGCGCCGGCGAGAAGCGTGACGACGAGCGCCGGCGCAAAGCCGAGGCCGAAGGCGAAACATTGCGCGCCGACCATACCGGCAACCGCGATGATCGAGCCGACCGAAAGGTCGATTTCACCCAGCAGGATCACCCAGGTCATGCCGAAGGCGGCGATCGCCACCACGGCCACCTGCTGCAGGATGTTCATGAAGTTGACGACCGACATGAAGCGCGGGTTGAGGAAGGAGAAGATGACGCAGAGCATCACCAGCGACAAAAGGATGCCGCCATACTGTTTCAGCGCGCGCAGGAAGGCGGCCTGGGTCTCGGATTGCTGTGTCATGATTGGAATCCCGTTGCGTGCGCCATGATCGTTTCCGGGTTGAGGTCGGTGCCGGAAAGCGTTGCGCCGATGACGCCTTCGTGCATGACGACGACCCGGTCGCTCATTCCGAGAACTTCCGGCAGCTCGGAGGAGATCAGCAGGATCGCTGTCCCCTCGGCCGCCAGCTGGCGGATGATCTTGTAGATTTCGAACTTGGCGCCGACGTCGACACCGCGGGTGGGCTCGTCGAGGATCAGCACCTTGGGCTTCGTCAGCAGCCACTTGGCAAGCACGATCTTCTGCTGGTTGCCGCCGCTGAGCGACCCTGAGGGCGTGTCGAGCGAATGGGTCTTGATCGCCAGCCGGCCGACTTCCTGGGCTGCCGCCGTGCGTTCGGCGCGGTTGCGGGTGAAGCCGAGCGGGCCGGTGAAATCCGAAAGGGCGGCCATCGAGATGTTCCAGCCGACGCTGTGGCTGAGCACGAGGCCCTCTTCCTTGCGGTTTTCGGTGACGAAGCCGATGCCGCGGGCAATTGCCTCTGCCGGTGAACGGAAGCGGACAGGTTGCCCTTCGAAGCGCACCGTGCCGGTCGCGGCCTTCATGCCGAAGAGCGCGTTCATCACCTCCGAGCGGCCGGAACCGACCAACCCGAAGAAGCCGAGAATCTCGCCGGGTCTGATGTCGAAGGAAATATCCTCGAACTCACCGTCGCGGGTGAGGCCATCGATGGAGAGAACAGGAGCGACGCTCGGCTTCTGCTCATGCGCCGCTGGTGGATAGATTTCGTCCATGCGGCGGCCGACCATCAGCGCAATCAGCGCCTCGATGGTGACATCGTCGCGATCATGGGTGGAAACATATTCGCCGTCGCGGATGACGGTTATGTCGTCGCTGAGCCGCATGATCTCTTCCATGCGGTGCGAGATGTAGATGACGGCGACCCCGCGGCTCTTCAGCCGCGCGATGATGTCGAAGAGGATCTCGGCCTCGCTGTCGCTGAGCGACGACGTCGGCTCGTCGAGAATAACGACCTTGGCCTCGTGGCTGAGGCCCTTGGCAATCTCGACCAGCTGGCGCTGGGCGATCGAGAGATTGCCGACCTTCTCGCTGACATCGATTGGCAGGCCGAGATCGGCGACGATCGCGCGGGCCCTGGCGACGAGCTCCTTGTCGTTGATGAAGCCGAAGCGGCGCGGCTCGCGGGTGGCGAGAATGTTTTCAGCCACCGTCAGGTTGCTGCACAAGCTGAGTTCCTGGAAGACGATGGCGAGCCCGAGGGCGGCGGCATCCTGCGGATTGCGCGGCCGGTAGGCGCGCCCATCGAGGGCGATTTCTCCCGAGGTTGCCTCGTGTACGCCCGCGAGGATCTTCATCAATGTCGATTTGCCGGCGCCATTTTCGCCGAGCAGCGTGTGCACCCGGCCGCGCCGGACCTTCAGGCGCATGCCCTTCAGCGCCGCGACCTGGCCGAAGGATTTGGTGACGTTGTCGATTTCGAGAATGGTATCCGTGTTCGAACCATGCATGGCGGCCTCCTTCGGGTCAGCCGAGGGGACGCCGCCGGCCAAGGGCCGGGGCGTGCACCCCAATGTTTGCCGCCGCCTTTCGATGGGAGCAGGACGCGGGCGGACAACCGCACACACTTTTCCTGATCTCGCCCTTGAGGCGGCGGCAGTCCTGGGAGGACTTACTTCGCGGTGTAGACGCCCGGAACGATCGGCTGTTCGGCCGGAACGGTCTCGCCGGCGGCAACCTTGACGGCCGTGTCGACCGCCTGCTTGCCCATCTGGTCCGGGAATTGCTGGATGACGCCGACCATGACCGGGTTGGTGTCGACCGCGTCGCGGGCCTCCTTCATGCCGTCAAAGCCGATGACCTTGACCTGGGATTCGAGACCCGCAGCCTTCACCGCAACGGCGGCGGCAAGTGCCGCGTCATCGCCAAAGCCGAAGATGCCGGTGATATCAGGATTGGCCTGCAGCATGTTCTGGGCGGCGGCCAGTGCTTCGGCGCGGGTGATGCCGGTCTGGATCGCGACGATCTCCATGTCGGGATGCTTGGCGATCGCTTCCTTGAAGCCGTTGACGCGGTTCACCACCGACTGGACCGTCGGATAGTCGATGACGGCGACCTTGCCCTTGTTGTCGAGAACCTTGGCCATCAGTTCGCCGGCCTTGACGCCGCCGGTGAAGTTGTCGGTGCCGATATGCGAGGTAACGGTCGCGCCATTGGCCGGAACGTCGACGGTGATCACCTTGATACCGGCTTTCTCGGCCTTCTCGATCGCGGCGCGCACGCCCTGGCTGTCGACAGGCGAGATGACGATGACGTCGACGCCCTTGACGATGAAGTCCTCGACGTCGGCGAGCTGCTTGTTGAGATCCTGGTTGGCGATCGAAACCTCGAGCTTGACGTTCTTGGCTTCGGCCTCGGCTTTCATGGCGTCGGCGAGCTCGATGTAGAACGGATGCTGCTGGGTCAGCAGCGATGCGCCGATGCCGTCGGCAAAGGCGGTGGAGGCGAGGAGCGACAGCGCCGTGCCGGCGACGAGCGACTTCAGAATGCGGGACATGTTCATGGTTTCCTCCCTGGAAACGGCGTGGGCCTTCGTGTTGCGATCCAAGCTGGCGAGGCCCCCTCGCCGCCGTCTTGGTGAAGGCGTAAAAGCCACAAAACTTTGCGCGCGTCAATTTTTAAAAATACGCAAACAAACAATTAAACGTATAACGAGAAAATTTAGATGGGCACGCCACCGTTCGTCACCGGCCCGACGACGTGGCGGGACGAGGTCGCTCAAGTTCGCAGCGGGGGTGGCTTGCCTTTATCCCGCATTGCGCCAGATAGCGTGGCAGATGGCGACGGAGACGAGGTGATGACGGAGGCAAACAGGACGGCGCTGGTCCGAATCCTCGGGCGGGTACAAGGCGTTAGCTTCAGGGTTTGGGCGCGGGACGAGGCGCAGAAGCTCGGTCTCGTCGGATGGGTTCGAAACGAGGCCGATGGCTCGGTTGCCGCTCTGATCAGCGGCCCGGAGGACGCGGTCACCCTTATGCTCGAACGCCTGCATGACGGCCCGCCGGCCGCATGGGTTTCGAAGGTCGTTGCCGAGTTCGTCGAAGCGCCGGAAGGTGTCAGCGGCTTTCGGATCACCCGATAGGCAGGCCTTCAGCCGAAACGACCGCCGCCTGGTTTTGACCGGGCGGCCATCGCCCAAGCGCGAAATCAATGTTGCGCTTCGAGCTCGCTCTTTTTCTGCTCGCCCGTCGGTCGGCCGTAGGCCCGCAGGAAAGTCCGAACCGCCTTGCCGGCACTTTCCTCAAGTTCGGCCTCGCCTGGAGCCTCGCCGAACAGCCCGCCCATCTGCAGGTCCGCCTTGATCAGCGCGATGAACTGCCGCGCGGCGAGGTCGAAATCATCGATCTCGAGCGGCGCCCGGTGCGCGAGCCGCGCAAAAAGCGCCGCCAGCGCCCGATCGGTCTTGCCTGGTCCCTGTTCGCGCCAGAACTGAAAGAGATGCGGATAGCGATTGCCTTCGGTCGCGATCAACTTCTGGATGAACTTTGCGTCCTGGTTGCAGATGCAGTTCTTGTTGAGACGCACCGCGAAGGCGGCAAGGTCCTCTTCGAGATTGTCGGCGCGTTCAGGGAAAGTCGCGAGGATCGAAAAGAGCACGCCGTTGGTACGATCCATGATGTCCTGGACCACCGCCATGAACAGCGTCTCTTTTTCGCGATAGTGGTTGTAGACCGTCTGGCGCGATACGCCGGCTTCGGCGGCGATCTCGTCGATACTGGCACCGGAAAAGCCTTCGCGGCAAAAAACGTCTGCGGCGGCTTCGAGGATCGAGACGCGTTTCGCAAGTTGCCCTTTTTGCGCGCGGACATCAGGCGAGGCGGGGTCATGTTTTTTCATGAAGCGAAGATAAGGCCCATTGACGATTTAGACAATGGTGTCTAATTTTACACCTGTGTCCAATTTAATGGACTCAATAGTCAGCGCAGGATGCGTCTCCCAACGTTCGATCCTGGCACGACCGTCATCTTTCGAGTTTCAAACCTGGCGGCAGCGATACCGGCCTTGCGCCGGAGCATTGCCGCGATTTCTGAAAGATCATTGCCATGACAGCGTCCTTCCTCCGCACGGCCATCGTCCTCGGTTTGATTTCGGCGATCGGTCCCTTCGCAATAGACATGTATCTGCCCGCCTTACCGTCGATCGGCAAAGACCTGGCGGTCGACAACGGCGTGGTACAGTTCAGCCTCCTGTCGTTCTTCATTTCCTTCGCCATTTCGCAGCTCATTTATGGCCCTCTGTCGGATATCTGGGGCCGCAAGGCGCCGCTCTATCTCGGCATCGGCCTCTTCACCGTCGCCAGCATTGGCTGCGCCCTTGCGACCGACATCGAGACCCTGATCGCCTTCCGCTTCCTGCAGGGCATTGGTGGCGCCGCCGGCATGGTCATTCCGCGCGCCGTCGTCCGCGACATGCATACCGGCGTCCAGGCGGCGCGGCTGATGTCGCTGCTGATGCTGGTCTTCAGCATTTCGCCGATCCTGGCGCCGCTCGCCGGCAGCGCCGTGATCCAGTTCTACGGCTGGCGGGGCGTCTTCTACGCGGTGATGATCGCCGCCTTCATCGGCCTGATCCTCCTGTCGACGCAATTGCAGGAGACCCGCCCGAAAAAGGACCGTGCCGGCAGCAGCGTGGCAAGCGCGCTTGCCGCCTACCGCCTGCTGCTTTCAGACCGCAACTTCCTGACGCTTACCTTCATCGGCGGGCTTGGGATCTCCGGGTTCCTCGTCTATCTCGCCAACTCGCCCTTCGTGTTGATCGACCACTATGGGCTGACGCCGACGCAATATAGCCTGGCGTTCTCGATGAACGCCGTGTCGTTCTTCGCGGTGTCGCAGGCGACCGGCTGGCTCGGCGAGCGTTTTGGCCTGGTACGGGTCATGCATCTCGCCGTCGGCGCCTTCGCTTTGACCATGGTCACGATGTTCGTCGTCATGAGCCTCGGTTTCAACCACTTGCCCGTCATGGCCGCTTTCCTGTTCGTCGGCTACGGGGTGCTCGGCCTGGTGATCCCGACCTCGGCGGTGCTGGCACTCGAAGACCACGGCGAGATCGCCGGCACGGCGTCGGCGCTGATGGGCACGCTGCACTTCGTCACCGCCGCCGTCGCCATGGTGGTCGCGAGCCTCTTCTTCGACGGAACGGCCCTGCCAATGGCCGGGGCGATCGCCGCTTGCGCGCTTGCCGCCTTCCTCCTGACCCAGGCAACGATCGGCCGCAGCCGTGTGGTGGCAGCGGAGTAGGGACTGCTAACGCTAAACCGATAGGCCGGCGAGGGTGTCCTCGCCGGCCTTTTGTTGTCAGGTGTGACCGGTCGGCTCGCTTTTAAAAATCCCAGTCCTCGTCCTCGGTCGCGACCGCCTTGCCGATGACATAGGAGGAGCCGGAGCCGGAGAAGAAGTCGTGGTTCTCGTCGGCATTCGGCGACAGGGCGGAGAGGATGGCGGGGTTGACCTTGCAGGCTTCAGCCGGGAACAGCGCCTCGTAGCCGAGGTTCATCAGCGCCTTGTTGGCGTTATAATGCAGGAACTTCTTCACGTCCTCGGCGAGCCCGACGCCATCATAGAGCGCTTCGGTGTATTTCGCCTCGTTGTCGTAGAGCTCGAGCAACAGGTCGAAGGCGAAATCCTTGATTTCCTGGCGGCGTTCCTCCGTCAGCCGCTCCAGCGCGCGCTGGAACTTGTAGCCGATGTAATAGCCGTGCACCGCTTCGTCGCGGATGATCAGCCGGATCATGTCGGCGGTGTTGGTGAGCTTGGCGCGGCTCGACCAGTACATCGGCAGATAGAAGCCGGAATAGAACAGGAAGCTTTCGAGGAAGACGCTGGCGACCTTCTTCTTCAGCGGATCTCCGGAGGCATACTCTGCCGTGATCAGCGCCGATTTCTTCTGCAGGAACTCGTTTTCCTCGGACCAGCGATAGGCGTCGTCGACGTCGGGCGTCAGGCAGAGCGTCGAGAAGATCGAGGAGTAGGAGCGGGCGTGGACCGCCTCCATGAAGGAGATGTTGGAAAGCACCGCCTCTTCATGCGGCGTGGCCGCATCCTCCATCAGCCTGATGGCGCCGACGCCGTTCTGGATCGTGTCGAGCAAGGTGAGGCCGGTGAAGACCCGGATCGTCAGTTTCTGCTCCTCCGGCTTCAGCGTCGCCCAGGAGGGGATGTCGTTGGAGAGCGGCACTTTTTCCGGCAGCCAGAAATTACCGGTCAGGCGGTTCCAGACCTCCAGATCCTTGTCGTCCTCGATGCGGTTCCAATTGATGGCGCGGATGCGGCTTGCGGATTTGGCGTGCATGTTCATGTCGTTGGACCTTTGTGATCGTGGGTGCCCCACATCTGCGCGGTGCGGGTATGGCCCCACATCCGCCTGCCGGCGCCTTCTCCCCGCGTACGGGGAGAAGGGACAATGCCGCACCGCCTAACATCATCGGGGCCGCCCGCATCTCGGGCGTTGGTATGGCACGTCCCCACTCCCCGCCTGCGGGGAGAGGGTTAGGGTGGGGGCCGTTTGAGCAATTGCTGGAACGCGGCGTTAGAGCGCGCAGGAAACGCAGCCCTGGACCTGCGTGCCCTCAAGCGCCATCTGCCGAAGGCGGATGTAGTAGATGGTCTTGATGCCCTTCTTCCAGGCGTGGATCTGGGCGCGGTTGATGTCGCGGGTGGTCGCCGTGTCGCGGAAGAAGAGCGTCAGCGACAGGCCCTGGTCGACGTGCTGGGTGGCCGCCGCGTAGGTGTCGATGATCTTTTCCGGCCCGATCTCGTAGGCGTCCTGGTAATAGTCGAGATTGTCATTCGTCATGAAGGCTGCGGGGTAATAGACGCGGCCGATCTTGCCTTCCTTGCGGATCTCGATCTTCGACACGATCGGGTGGATCGAGGACGTCGAGTGGTTGATGTAGGAGATTGAGCCCGTCGGCGGCACGGCCTGAAGGTTCTGGTTGTAGAGGCCGCCCTCGATCACCGCCCGTTTCAGTTCCAGCCAGTCTTCCTGCGTCGGGATCGCGATGCCGGCTTCCTCGAATAGTGCCTTCACCTTTTCGGTCGCCGGCAGCCACTCGGCCTCGGTGTATTTGTCGAAATAGTCGCCAGAGGCGTATTTCGAGTTTTCGAAGCCGGCGAAGCTCTTGCCCTTTTCGACCGCCAGCCGGTTCGATGCGCGGATGGCGTGGTAGGTCACCGTGTAGAAATAGATGTTGGTGAAGTCGATGCCTTCCTCCGAGCCGTAATAGATGCGCTCGCGGGCGAGATAGCCATGCAGGTTCATCTGACCGAGGCCGATCGCGTGACTGTCGTCATTGCCCTTTTCGATCGAGGGCACGGACGAGATGTGGCTCATCTCGGAGACGGCGGTGAGTGCCCGGATAGAGGTCTCGATGGTCTTGCCGAAATCGGCCGAGTCCATCGCTGCTGCGATGTTCAGCGAACCGAGGTTGCAGGAAATGTCCTTGCCCATCTTGGCGTAGGAGAGGTCGTCGTTGAATTCGCTCGGCTCGTTCACCTGCAGGATCTCCGAGCAGAGGTTGCTCATGGTGATACGCCCGGCGATCGGGTTTGCCCGGTTCACCGTGTCCTCGAACATGATGTACGGATAGCCGCTTTCGAACTGGATCTCTGCGATGATCTGGAAGAATTCGCGCGCCTTGATCTTCCGCTTGCGGATGCGGGCATCCTCGACCATCTCGCGATATTTTTCCGTCACCGAGATCTCGGTGAGCGGCACATCGTAGACCTGCTCCACGTCATAGGGCGAGAACAGGTACATGTCCTCGTTGTTGCGGGCGAGCTCGAAGGTGATGTCCGGGATGACGACGCCGAGCGACAGCGTCTTGATGCGGATCTTCTCGTCGGCGTTTTCGCGCTTGGTATCGAGGAAGCGCATGATGTCGGGGTGGTGGGCATGGAGATAGACAGCACCTGCGCCCTGACGCGCGCCAAGCTGGTTGGCGTAGGAGAACGAGTCCTCCAGAAGCTTCATGACCGGGATGACGCCGGAGGACTGGTTCTCGATCTGCTTGATCGGCGCGCCCATCTCACGGATGTTGGTGAGCGACAGCGCCACGCCGCCGCCGCGCTTGGAAAGCTGCAGCGCCGAATTGATCGCGCGGCCGATGCTCTCCATGTTGTCCTCGATCCTGAGCAAAAAGCAGGAGACGAGTTCGCCGCGGCTCTTCTTGCCGGCATTGAGGAAGGTCGGTGTTGCCGGCTGGAAGCGGCCGGAAATGATCTCGTCGACTAGGTCGCGGGCAAGCTCTTCATCGCCGCGCGCCAGCGTCATAGCCACCATGCAGACGCGGTCCTCGTAGCGCTCCAGGTAACGCTTTCCGTCGAAGGTCTTCAGCGTATAGGACGTGTAGTATTTGAACGCGCCAAGGAACGTCGGGAAGCGGAACTTCTTCGAATAGGCGTGGTCGTAGAGATCGCGCACGAAGTTGAAGGAATACTGGTCGAGAACCTCTTGCTCGTAGTAGCCCTCGGTCACCAGATAATCGAGCTTCTCGCGAAGGTTATGGAAGAACACGGTGTTCTGGTTGACGTGCTGGAGGAAGTATTGCTTCGCCGCCTGCCGGTCCTTGTCGAGCTGGATCCGCCCCTCTTCGTCATAGAGGTTCAGCATCGCGTTGAGCGCATGGTAGTCCAGCGCCGGTTCCGTCGCCTTCAGGGGGCGTTCGAGTGTTGAGACGTCCAAAATCTTTTCATCCCGTTTTTGACATTGGCGACGTCCTCATCGGTTCCGAGCAGTTCGAACCGGTAGAGGTAGGGCACCTGGCACTTGGCCGAGATCACGTCGCCGGCGATCCCGTAGGTCGCGCCGAAATTGCTGTTGCCCGCTGCGATCACGCCGCGGATGTGGGAGCGGTTGCCCGCGTCGTTCAGGAAGCGGATCACCTGTTTCGGCACGGCACCCCGGCCGTCGTCGCCGCAATAGGTCGGCACGACGAGCACATAGGGCTCCGAAATCGTAAGTGCGCCCTTACTTTCCTTGAGCGGTATACGGGCTGCGCGAAGGCCGAGTTTCTCGACGAAGCGATGGGTGTTTTCCGAGCGGCTGGAAAAATAGACGATCAGCCCCATCGCTTCTCTCCCTCAGGAAAGCGCGCTGATCATGTCCGGGCGGAACCCCGCCCAATGCCGCTCGCCGGCGACGACCACTGGAACCTGCCGGTAACCGAGACCCTGCACGAGCGCGAATGCATCGGAATCCTCGGAGATATCGACGATGCGATAATCGATGCCCTGGCGGTCGAGCGCGCGGGTGGTGGCGGTGCATTGGACGCAGGCGGGTTTGCTGTAGACGGTGATCGACATGGGTTCCTCGTGAGGTCTCGCAAATGGGCGCAAAAAGTCGTCGGGTCGCGCGAACGCGAACCGCAGGCTTGGCGATAGGGCACAAAACATCGTTCCCCGGTCGCCTCGACCGGAGTTGACGCCGGTAAGCTGGCCCCAGGTCGGTTACACAACCGGGCCGGCTCGTTCTTGTCGGGCGCTCAGGAATTCCGCGGGTGCGGGCTTTCAGGGCGCGGCCTTTCGATCAGGCGCGCAACAATGCGCACCCGTCCGCAGAAGGTGGATCTGAACTGGAAGAAACTGACATGACTTCACCCCGAAGCTTTCGACAGGCTGCCGGGGAGATGTCGAGACGATCGGGCAGGCTCATCCTGCCACGCACTCAACCCCTCCGGACACCCCGCCCGCGGACGTTTGTTGCTCGAGGCAGGTCTCCTGGCTTACGGGTCAAAGCTTCCATCCCGACCTTCCCGAGGCCTTATGCCTCAGTGGTCCAATTCCGGACAGTCGCTCTCCGTCTACAGTTGCGGGGGCAGCTGCGGCATAGCCGGGCGGAAACCCGCCGGCGCACCGTATTCCCGTCTTAGCTCCCAATCCTTGCGAATCGGAAGAACCTCGAACACTACATATAGTAGTAGATCGCATGTCCGCGTCAATAGGTGTGAGGTGCCTCCGGCCCGGGTGGGGAGGTGATTTCTTTCGCCATGTGGATAACAGGGCGTAAACGAAGGGGCGCTGCAAAGCCCGTTGGCGGGACGCTCTCGGCTTCGATGCCGCGCGCTCGCGCCTTTGTCCGTCATTTGCGGAGGGTACGATATTCCAGGAAGCGCCGGAGCGAATTTCTGCTCATTCGATCCGGCGGCTGGCAGGTGGCAGATTGCGACAGCTGAGAATTGTTACCGCTTCAGTCGCAGAGCGACATGCTGACGTCTTTGTTCTCTCCGGGCTGGGCGCGAGGCGAAGCCCGCGCCACGCGCGGCATGTCAACGCAGTCCCGCGTCGGTGAGGGCTGCGGCTTTTGTGCGTTGTCGTCCTTCGGCCAGTGCCACGGATCGGCAACGTCGCCGACGCGCGCCCGAATGTTCTCGTGGTCCCGCGTCAGGCCGATATCCCTCAGCTGGAACTCGCTGAAGGTATCGATGGCGATGGTTGGGCTGAGCACGTTCCCGGCCCGCTTCAGGACATGAAGGATCGTTGATCGCAGCGCGCTAAGCATTGCTATCCTCTTTGTTTTTGCTGTTGTGTTCGCGAAAAAAGTGAGGAATTTTGCCGCTTCGCGCAAAGCGATTTCTCGCATGCTGGCATAAAGAATGCTTATCTCAACGCAATGAGCAAGATTCCTCCCATGAGTGCGGTGCGCGCGTTCGAAGCGGCTGCCCGGCACCTGAGTTTCACCCGCGCCGCCGACGAACTCGGCATGACCCAGGCGGCGGTCAGCTACCAGATCCGGCTGCTGGAGGAGCGCATAGGCACGCCGCTCTTCGTCCGGCTTCCGCGCGAGGTGCGGTTGACGGCGGCCGGGCGGCAGCTGGCGCCGAAGGTGACGGAGGCGATCGACCTTCTCGGGGCGGCCTTTTCGGAAATCACCGACAAGACCGAACATCACCTGCATATCTCCATATTGCCGACCGTCGTGTCGAGCTGGCTCGGCTCCAGGCTCGCCTCCTTCCAGACGGCCCATCCGAACATCAGCATTCGGGTGCACATGTCGACGGAGCTGATCGACTTCAAGCGTGATGCAATCGATCTTGTCGTGCGTAGCGGCAATGGCGACTGGCCCGGCAACGACGTGTTTCCGCTTTTCCCGATCGATTACATGCCGGTCTGCACCCCTTCTTTCCGGGAAAAGCACCAGCTCAGGCATCCCTCCGACGTGCTGCGCGTGCGGCGCTTCGGCAATGCCAGCTGGTGGCGGCGATGGATGATCGAGACGGGGGTGGAGCCGCCGGCAAGCAACGGTACCGAGCTGATCTTCGACGTCCAGGCGATGGATGTCACCACGACACTCAACGACCATGGCATCGCCATTGCCGTTTCGACCTTTCTGATGGACGAACTTAGGAGCGGCCGACTGATCAGGCCGTTCGACCATGTGGTTCGCGACGGCCGTGCCTACTGGCTGGTCTATCCGCAAAGCAGTCGGCGGCAGAAGAAGATTCAGGCGTTTCGCGACTGGATCATCGCCGAGGCGGATGCGTCGAATGCGCTTCTTTCGTCCGTGATGGGAGAGCAGGGGCCTGTTTCGGTCTAAACCCCCGTGACGATTTCCCTTGCAGGTTGTTTCGCTGCAACCACTCTCGGTTGGCGCTCTCGGGCGAAGGTGAAACTTTCATGGAAAAACTGAAAATCAGCTGAGAACGGCTGTTACCAAACTGACATGGCAGCTCCCTAAAGACTGCGGCCAACCGCAGCCGGAGGGGAGATGACAACTCTCCGAAGCGCTTGCCTTGAAGCCATCGTCGGAGGCCGTTTCCATGAAGATCGTCCAGATCAGCGACACCCACCTCAGCCCGGCGAAGAGCCATTTCAACGACAATTGGGAGCCACTTCGCGCCTGGATCGAGGCGGTGGCACCTGATCTCGTCATTCACACCGGTGATGTGACCATCGACGGCGCCGACCACGAAGACGACATCACCTTTTCGCTCAACCTGATCGGTCAGCTGTCGATGCCGGTCGCGATCGTTCCCGGCAATCACGATGTCGGCCATCTGCCGGGCTCGCACCAGCCTGTGGATTCCGTCCGGCTTGCCCGCTGGCGCCGTCTCGCCGGTCCGGACTATTGGGGCCGCGACCATGGCGGCTGGCGGCTGCTCGGCCTCAACAGCCTGCTGATTGGCTTCGAGGACGAGGAAGAAGAGAGGCAATTTGCCTGGCTGGAGGAGCAGCTGCTTGGTCGCGACGGCCGCCGGGTGGCGATCTTCGCCCACAAGCCGCTCTTCGTCGACGACCCGGCCGAGGGCGACACCGGCTACTGGGGCATCCGTCCCCGCCAGCGCCAGCGGCTCTTTGATCTTTTCGCCGGAGCCGAGGTGGCGTTGCATGCAAGCGGTCACCTGCACTGGGCCTGGACCGGCAAACATGCCGGGACGTCGCTCGTCTGGGCGCCGCCGACCTCCTTCATCATCGACACGCTGGAACGGCCGATGCCGGGTGAGCGGCTGGTCGGTGCCGTCGTGCACGAACTCACCGATGCCGGCGTGACCAGCGAAATCGTCGCGGTGCCGGGTCTGACGAGCCACGTGCTCGACCCGATCGTCGAGGACGTCTATCCGCTCGCCGCCAAGAAGAAGGTTCGCGTGGAGGCGGCGCAATGAGCGTGCTTTCGCTGGATGGCATCACCAAGTCCTATGGCGGCAACGCCATCCTGAAGGGCGTCAGCCTGGAGGCGGAAGCCGGCGAGTTCATTGCGCTCGTCGGCCCTTCCGGCTGCGGCAAGAGCACGCTTCTGCGCATCGTCGCCGGCCTTGATCACGGCGATGCCGGCGAGATCGTCATCGGTGGCCGCAGTGTCGCGCGCAGGGCGGCGGCCGACCGCAACGTTGCGATGGTGTTCCAGTCCTACGCGCTTTATCCGCACCTGACGGCAGGTCAAAACATCGCCGTGCCGCTCGCCATGCGGCGCCTGACGGCGATGCAGCGCCTGCCGGTCATCGGAAATTTCCTGCCGGGGCAGAAGCAGATCCGCAGCGATATCCAGCGCCAGGTCAAGGAGATGGCTGGGGCGCTGAAGATCGACCATCTGCTCGACCGCAAGCCCGGGCAGATGTCCGGCGGCCAGCGCCAGCGCGTGGCGCTCGCCCGCGCCATGGTGCGCCGTCCGGCCGTCTTCCTGATGGACGAGCCGCTCTCCAATCTCGACGCGAACCTGCGCGTCCATGCCCGCGGCGAGATCGTCGATCTGCATCGTCGTGCCGGTGTGCCGACACTCTACGTCACCCACGACCAATCCGAAGCGTTGTCGATGGCCGACCGGGTCGCCGTCATGATCGGCGGCAATCTCTTGCAGCTGGCGAGCCCGAAGGAGATCTACGACAACCCCTCCCATATCGAGGTCGCGCGCTTCCTCGGCCAGCCGAAGATCAACGTCCTGGAGACCCGCACGGATACAGCGAGCATCGTGCGTTTCGGCGATCTGGTGCTCCTGGCAGGCCGCGGACAGGCGCCGGATGCGCCGGTGAAGTTTGCAATCCGTCCGGAATTTGTCCGCTTCCATGCGGCAAGCGCCGGCCGCTTGACTGCGCGGGTCGAGCGCATGGAGTTTCTCGGCTCCGAAGTCATCGTCCACGCCCGTCTCGATGCGATCGGCGAGGTGGTCACCGCCAAGTCAGCACCCGCCGAAGCCGCGGCACTCGCGATCGGTCAGCCCGTCGATGTCGCGTTCATGCCGGAACGGGCGATGCTGTTTGACGGCGAGGGCACCCGGGTGGCAGCCGAGCCGGTCGCCATCGCCGCGACGCTGGAGAAGGTCCATGGCTAGTGTCGCAACCTTCGAAACGGCGATCGCCGCGCCTGAGATGCGGGAAGGCCGCATCGCCTGGCTGCTGGCGCTGCCGGCCATCACGCTGCTCTTTCTCTTCATCCTGCTGCCGACCGCAGCCGTGATCGTGCTCGGGTTCACCGATTTCGAGCTCGGCTACAGCAACTGGCGCTTCGTCGGCTTCGAGAACTATGCCGAGCTTCTCGGCGACCGCACCTTCCGTCGCTCGCTCTGGAACACCGCCGTCTACACCGCGATCGTCACGCCGGTTTCGATCGTGCTGGCGCTGGCAATCGCCATGCTGATCGAGGCGGAAACCAAGGGCAGGGCCTTCTTCCGCACCGTCTACTTCCTGCCGGTCGCCTCGCTGCTCGTCGCCATGGCGACCGTGTGGCAGTTCCTGTTCCACCCGACCATCGGCCCGATCAATACCTTCCTCGCGCTCTTCGGTATTGCCGGTCCCAACTGGCTCGGCGCTTCCGGCACGGTGCTCTACGGCCTTTCGATCATCGGCATCTGGCAGTCGGTCGGCTTCAACATGGTGCTGTTCCTCGCCGGTCTCACCGCCATCCCGCGCGAGCTTTATGCCGCCGCCGAAGTCGACGGCGCCAGGTCCTGGTTCGATCGTTTCCGGCTGGTGACCTGGCCGATGCTCGGGCCGACGACGCTGTTCGTCGCCACCATCAGCATCATCAATTCGGTGAAGGTGTTCGAGACGGTGAAGACGCTGACCGAGGGTGGCCCGAACAAGGCGTCGGAAGTGCTGCTCTTCACCATCTACCAGGAAGGCTTCGTCTATCTGCGCGTCGGCTACGCCTCGGCCATGACCGTCGTCTTCCTCGCCATCCTCGTCGTCCTGATGTTCCTGCAGTACCGCGTGCTTGACCGGAAGGTGCACTACGCATGACCAGCAACGCCTTCTCCGTCGCACGCATCGCCCGTCTGACGGTGCTGTCGCTCGGCGCCCTCATCTTCCTCGCGCCTTACATCTTCATGCTCTCGACCGCCGGCAAGGCGCAGAGCGAGATCTTCTCCTCGTCGCTGTCGCTGATCCCGCAGCAATGGTCATATATCGAGAATTTCTCCAAGGCGCTGTCGCGCGTCTCGATGTCGAAGCTGCTCTTCAATGGCGTGATCGTCTGCGCACTGATCTTCGTCATCCAGATCGTCGTCGCCATCCCTTGCGCCTATGCCATGGCGAAGCTGAAGTTCCGCGCCGCCCGCACCATGATGGTGCTGGTCATGCTCGGCCTGCTCGTGCCGATCCATGCGACTGCGCTGCCGATCTATGTGGCTTTCGACCGGTTGTCGGTCCTCAACAGCTATACCGCGCTGGTGGCGCCCTTTTCGATCTCGGTCTTTGCAATCTTCCTGTTCCTGCAGTTCTTCCGCGCCATGCCCGACGATCTGATCCACGCGGCCCGCCTCGATGGCATGTCTGAGGCCGGCATCGTCGCGCGCGTCATCGTGCCGAATGCCTGGCCGGCGATCACGGCTTTCGCGATCTTCTCGGTCGTCGCCCACTGGAACGATCTCTTCTGGCCGCTGATCGTCGTCACCAACCAGGACTACGCCACCCCGCCGCTCGGTCTTCTCTACTTCCGCGCCGCGGAAGCAGGCGACGACTACGGCGCGCTGATGGCCGCCACCCTCATCATCACCCTTCCCCTCGTTTCTGCATTTCTGCTGGCGCAGAAGCGCTTCGTCGAGGGCATCACCATGACCGGTCTCAAAGGCTGAACGGTCCAACCTGGAGCGCAACCATGACACATCTGAGACAGCTTTTTACCGCGGCTGCCGCATCGCTGATGCTCGCTGCCCCCGCTTTTGCCGAGACCCAGCTGACGGTGCATTACCCGATGCCCGGCTTCTTCAAGGACGTGATGGACACGATCTCGAAGAAGTTCATGGAAGAAAACCCCGATATCAAGATCACCTTCGCCAACCCGTCGGCGACCTATGAGGAAGGCATCCAGACCATCATGCGTCAGGCCGGCACGGCTGAGATGCCCGATCTCACCTTCATTGGCCTCAACCGCCTGCGCATGGTCAACGAGCGCGACATCCCCGTCGATCTCGGCCCGTTCATCGCCAAGGACGGCAACATAGCCGAGCAGGGCTTTTCGGAAAACATCCTGAAGCTCGCCCAGGTGGGCGGCAAGCAGGTGGGCCTTGCTTTCGCCACCTCCAACCCGATCATGTATTACAACGCCGATCTCGTGCGCAAAGCCGGCGGCGACCCGGAAAATCCGCCGAAGACCTGGGACGAGGTCATCGCGCTCGGGGCCAAGATCAAGGCGCTCGGCGATGGCAACGAGGGCATCGATTTCCGCTGGCAGGGCGACGACTGGATGTTCTCCGCGCTGCTCTTCGGCGCCGGCGGTGCGATGCTGAGCGAGGACGAAAGCAAGGTAGCCTTCAACAGCCCCGAAGGTGAGAAGGCTGTCGAAGTGCTTGACCGCATGGTCAAGGAAGGCGGGCTGCCGGTTCTGACCAAGCAGGCCGGCGAGCAGGCCTTCGTTGCCGGCAAGGTCGGCTTCGCCTTCCAGACGACGGGCGCGCTTCGCAACACCATCAAGAATGTCGGCGACAAGTTCGACCTGCGCACCGCCCATATTCCGCTGATCGATCCGGCCAAGGGCAAGCTGCCGACCGGCGGCAATGCCGTCGTCATCCTGACGCGCGACGCCGAGAAGCAGGAAGCAGCCTGGAAGTTCGCGAAGTTCGCAGCCGGCCCCTATGGCGCCTCGGTCGTCGGTCCCGGCACCGGCTATGTGCCGAACAACGAGTTGGCTGCCAAGTCGCCGGAGTATCTCGCCAACTTCTACAAGGAAAACCCGCTGTTCCGCGCCGGCCTCGAGCAGATGCCGCTGATGCGCCCCTGGTATGCCTTCCCGGGCAGCAACGGCGTGAAGGTCACGCAGACGATCGTCGAGAACCTGTCGCGCATCGTCGAGCAGCAGGCCACGCCGAAGGAAGCGCTGGACGAGGCTGCAGCCGAAATCGAAAGCCTGCTGCCGCGCAGCTGATCCTATAGCCGAATCGATAGACGCCGCCCCGAAGGAAATTTCGGGGCGGCGTTTTCGTGTTTGCTCAGGCGAGGTGGCGAACCGTCCCGCCCGGATAAAGGCGGCAGTCGAGATTGAGATGGCGGCAGCCCGACGCATTTTCGGCGATGTCGAGCAGCAGGGCGGCCGCCGCAAGCCCCATATCGCCGTCGGGCATGGAGATCGTCGTCAGCATAGGCGTCATCAGCCGGCCAAGCGCGATGCCGTCGAAGCCGGCGACGGAGACATCGTTCGGCACGGAAAAGCCTTCACGCCGAAGCGCGGCGATCACGCCGAGCGCCAGAAGATCGTTGGAAGCGATGATCGCCGTCGGGCGGTGCTGTGCGACAACGGTCGCGAGGTCGAGGTTCTCATAGCCGTCGACGAAGGGGATCTCCACCGCCGCCATCGGCTCGACACCGGCCTCCTGCATGGCGGCGGAATAGCCGTCGTAGCGCAGGCGCGCGCGGTCGGACGAACGGAAATGGCCGGAGACGACGAGGATACGGCGATGGCCATGGTTGAGGATGTGGCGGGTGAGCTCGAAGCCCGCCCGGTAATTGTCGACGGTGACGGCGGCGGCGAAGCGGGAGACCGGCCGGTTGTTGAGAAGCACCGTCGGCGGCAGCGCCGCCGAAAGCGCCTCGCTGGTCTTGGCGTCGCAGAGCGTCAGGATAAGCCCGGTCGGCCGCTGTTCGAGCAGCGAGCGCACGGCGCGCGCCTCAAGGGTGGGATCGTAGTTGGACTGGGCGATCAGCACGCCATGGTTTGCCGCCTGCAAACGGTGCTGGATGCCTCCGAGGGATGCCGCGAACACCGGATTGGTGACGCTTGGCACCAGCACGCCGACGACCGGCTGGCTGCGGTTGGCGGTGCGGCCCGCGGCTGGCTGCGGCCGGTAGCCGAGTTCGGCCGCGGCCCGGCGCACGCGGCGCACCATCTCGTCGCTGACGGGGCCTTCGCCCTTCAGCACCCGGGAAACGGTCGCCAGCGAGCAGCCGGCATGAAAGGCAATCTGTTGCAGGGTAACCATGGTCGCGCTCTAACGGGTCTGCGTGACAGCAGATTGAAGGACCCGGCTCAAGGTTTTCCACGTCGCGCATGAATTATTATTCATGCCATGAATTATATTGACAGAAAATGAGTCCCCGGCTTAAATCGCAATCGTCGGAAGTCGAGGAGGAGTTCCGGCAAGCTCATACATTCAGCGGCCGCAAGCAAACGGCCCTATCGATTTTTGGGAGGGGCTTCGGCCTCGAGGAGGACGCGTGCGCAAATTTCTCAGCACGACCGCTCTGGCGGTCATTGCAGCTTCGTTCTGGGCAGGTTCGGCAAGTGCCGAAACGGCAAACCCGTTTCGCTGCCAGCCCGGCGAAAAATACGTCATGAACGTCATGGTATCCGGCGTCGAATACTGGTTCCCGGTCTATGAAATGTTCAAGCAGGCCGGCCAGCAGTTCGGCTGCGAGACCGAATATACCGGCACGCCGGAATATGACGTCAACAAGCAGATCGCCACTTTCGACCAGGCGCTTGCCCAGAACCCGGCCGGCATTCTGGTTCACCCGATGAACTCCGATCCGTTCATCGAGCCGATCAACCGGGCGATCGACCAGGGCACGGCGGTCGTGACCTTTGCGGCGGACTCGCCGCTGTCGAAGCGCGTCTCCTTCATCACCTCGGACAACACCCGCGAAGGCATTTATGCCGCCGACGCGATTGCCGAGAAGATGGGCGGCAAGGGCGAATATGCCGTGCTTGAAAACCCCGGCCAGGACAACCACGACAAGCGCATCACCGCCTTCGTCAACCGCATGGCCGAGAAGTGGCCGGACATGAAGCTCGTCGGCCGCGCCGCCTCGAACCAGGATCCGAACAAGGCCTATCAGGGCCTGATGAGCCTTATCCAGGCCAATCCGAACCTCGGCGCCGTGTTCATGCCGGAAGCCAACTCCGCGATCGGTGCTGCCCAGGCCAGCAAGGAAAGCGGCGGCAAGGTGCTCGTCATGTGCGCCGACGTCAACGCCAACATCCTGGACATGATCAAGGCCGGCGAAGTCTTCGGCTCGATCAACCCGAACCAGGGCATGCAGGGTTACATGGGCTTCATGCTCCTGTGGATGGCCAAGCACCCGGAGCTAATCGATCCGATGAACGACGCCAAGCGCTCCGGCTTCAACCCGATGAGCATCCCCTTCGTCGACAACGGTCTTTCGATCGTTACCGCCGAAAATGCAGACGACTTCTACTGGGACAAGTACCTGAAGCGTCGTGGCACCAAGGGCATCGACGAGTAAGATCGTGAATTGGCTGCCCGGCTCAATCCGGGCAGCCAGGACTGCGGGTGGAGGACAGCATGACAGCACAACCGGTTCTGGAGGTCCGGCGCGTCACCAAGCATTTCGGTGCGGTGAAGGCGCTGACGGAGGTGGATTTTCGCCTCGAGCGGGGAGAAATCCACGCGCTCTGCGGCGAAAACGGCGCCGGCAAATCCACACTGATGAACATCATTGCCGGGGTGCTGCAGCCAAATGACGGCGAGGTGCTGGTCGATGGAGCGCCCGTGAAGATCGCCTCACCGGCGATCGCCCAGACGCTCGGCATCGGCCTCGTCCACCAGGAAATCGCCCTCTGCCCGGATGCGACGGTGGCGGAAAACATGTTCATGGCGGCCACCAACCGCCGGCGTTCGCCGCTGATGAATTACGGCGCGCTCGAACGCGAAGCCCAGGTCGTCATGAACCGGCTGGCGCCGATCGACGTCCGCCGCAAGGTCGCAGACCTCGCCATATCAAGCCAGCAGCTCGTCGAGATCGCCAAGGCGCTGACGCTCGATTGCCGCGTGCTGATCCTCGACGAGCCGACCGCAGCGCTGACCGAGGCCGAAGCCCAGGCCCTGTTCGCCATCATCCGCGATCTGAAAGCCGCGGGCATTTCCATCATCTATATCAGCCACCGCATGGCCGAGATTTTCTCGCTCTGCGACCGGGTCACCGTGTTTCGCGACGGCCGCCATGTGGTCACCGAGAAGATCGCCGACGTGACGGCCGACGACGTGGTGCGCCGCATGGTCGGCCGCGAAATCAGCCAGCTCTATCCGCAAAAGCAGGCGCCGGAGGCGCGCTCGGACGAGATCATTCTCTCGGTGCGGGCCTTGAGCGATGGCGACCGCATCGACACCGTCTCCTTCGACCTGAAGCGCGGCGAGATCCTCGGCATCGGCGGCCTGATCGGCTCCGGTCGCACCGAGATCGCCGAAGCAATCTGCGGCCTCAGGGCCAAGTCGAAGGGCGAGATTACGCTGCGCGGAAGGCCGCAGCGCATCGGCAATTACCGCGATGCGGTCGATGCCGGCATCGTCTACCTCTCGGAGGATCGCAAGGGTTCCGGCGTCTTCGTCGACCTGTCGATCGCCCAGAACATTTCCGTACTCGAGCTGAAGACGCTGACCGGGCCGCTCGGATTGCTGAATTCCAGGGCCGAGGCCGATCTCGCCCGCGATTTCGTGCGCCGGCTCGGCGTGCGCATGGGCGGCATCGATATGCCTGTGTCGTCGCTATCGGGCGGCAACCAGCAGAAGGTGGCGATCGCCAAGCAGCTCGCCGTTCGCCCGCAAGTGGTCCTGATGGACGAACCGACGCGCGGCATCGATGTCGGCGCCAAAGCCGAGATCCACCGGTTGCTGCGGGAGTTGGCACAAACCGGCATCGGCATTGTCGTGATCTCGTCGGAATTGCCGGAGCTGCTCGGGCTTTGCGACCGGGTGCTGGTGGTCCGCGAGGGCGCGATTGCCGGCGAGCTTGACGACACAGAAATGAGCGAGGAGGCGGTGATCCGCCTGGCCTCAGGGGTGACGCAGACGGCCGAGGCCGGCCGGATGGTGGATCATGTCGCCTGAAAGAACTGACAGAGCCGGGGAGGCGGAAATGGCTGTTGATACTATGGTTGCAACTCAAGCACAGGCGCCCGCCTGGAAACGCATCGGCACGATGCGCGAGGCGGGTCTGATCGCCATCATCCTGGCGCTCGGCATCGTCATGAGTTTCGCCTCGCCGCACTTCCTCACCTTCGGCAACATGCGCGCCATGCTGATGAGCTTCTCGGTCGAAGGCATCGTCGTCGTCGGCATGACGATCCTGCTCATTGTTGGCGGCATCGACCTTGCTGTCGGCTCGGTCGTCTGTTTCGCCATGGTGCTGGCCGGCTCGCTGTTCCTCGCCGGTGTCGACCCCTGGACGGCCTCGCTGGTCGGCATCCTCGCCAGCAGCATCATCGGCATGATCATGGGCTTCTTCGTCACTGTCGTCGGGCTCAACCATTTCATCACGTCGCTGGCGGCCATGGTAATCGTACGCGGCCTCTGCCTCGTCATCACCAAGGGCACGCCGTTGTCGCTTTTCACGCTGCCGGCGTCGTTCAAGGCGGTGGGGCAGGGCACCTTCCACGGCGTGCCCTATGTCATCCTGATCTTCGTCGCCGTCGTCGTGCTCTTCGACTTCCTGCTGCGGCGGGCGACCGCCTTCCGCAAGGTGTTCTACACCGGCAGCAACGAGAAGGCGGCGCTCTACTCCGGCATCAAGACCAAGCAGGTGAAGTTCTGGGTGACGGTGCTGTGCTCGACGCTCGCGGGCGTCGCCGGCGTCATCTACATGTCGCGCTTCGGTGCCGCGACCCCCACCTTCGGCGTCGGCATGGAGCTCAACATCATCGCAGCCGCCGTCATCGGCGGCGCCTCGCTCAACGGCGGCTCCGGCACGATCCTCGGCGCCATCCTCGGCATGGCCCTGCTCTCGGTCGTCACCAGCTCGTTGATCCTGCTCGACGTCTCCGTCTATTGGCAGGACATGATCAAAGGCTGCATTCTCTTGGCTGCCGTTTCCATCGACCACTTGCTGCACAAGCGGAAGGCCGCCTGACCATGCCGATTGCCAAACCCATTTTGTCCCCGGCCTCAACCGCGCGAGAAGAACTCGTCGTCGCACGGCAGATGCACCAGGCGCTCGTCCTGCATTTCCTCGAAGGGCTGACTCAGTCGCAGATCGCCGAACGGCTCGGCATCTCGCAGCCCACCGTCAATCGGCTGATCAAGCGCGGCCGCCAGCTCGGTCTGGTCGAGATCAAGATCAAGTCGCCGATCGAGCCCTTGGTCGACATGGAAGAGCAGTTGCTTGCGATCGGCGGTATCCGCCGGGCAATCGTCGTGCCGACGGTTTCCGACAACCAGCAGACCGCCCTCCAGGCTGTCGGCGAGGCGGCGGCCCGGCTGTTGCTCGAAGAGATCGGCGATGGCGACACCATCTGCATTACCGGCGGCAAGGGCGTCAGCGCTGTTGTTGCCGGGCTGCAGGCGCCGCGCCGCTTCGATGTCGAGGTGATCCCGGCGACCGGCTGCGTCCAGGGCAAGCACTATACGGATGTGAACCACGTCTCGACGCTGATGGCCGATCGGCTCGGCGGGCGATCCTTCCAGATCCACGCGCCGCTCTTTGCCGACAGTGCTGCCGAGCGCGCGATGCTGATCAACATGCGCTCGGTGGCGGATGTCTTCGGGAGGGCGCGCGAGGCAAAGGTGGCGGTCGTCGGCATCGGTTCGATCCTCTCGGACGATTCGAGTTACTACGACCTGCATCCGTCCTCGAGCACCGACCGGGCGGCGATCGAGCGCTCCGGCGCAACCTGCGAACTGCTCGCCCATCTGCTCGATGATGAGGGACGTGTCTGCGACTACAGCCTCAACCGTTCGCTGGTGTCGTTGACGCTCGAGGAGTTCGCCTCGATCCCGACGAAGATCGGCGTGGCGAGCGGACCGAACAAGGCGGGGCCGATCCTCAGCGTCATGCGGGGACACCACCTCGACACGCTGGTGACAGACGAGGCGACCGGCGAGCGCGTGCTCGCCATGGCAAGCGAAAAGGGACTTCTGGCATGAGCGGGGATCAATTGATGCGGGAGATCGGCCGATCGGGCGTGAAGGCTTCGGCCGTCGGGCTCGGCACCTGGGCGATCGGCGGCTGGATGTGGGGCGGCACGGACGAGCGGGAATCGATCGCGGCGATCCAGGCCTCGCTTGACGCCGGTGTGACGCTGATCGATACGGCGCCTGCCTATGGTCTCGGGCGTTCGGAAGATATCGTCGGCAAGGCCTTGGCCGGCCGCCGCGACAAGGCAATCATCGCCACCAAGTGCGGGCTCGTCTGGCATACGGACAAGGGGCGGCACTTCTTCGATCAGGACGGCAAGCCTGTGCATCGCTACCTCGGTCGCGATGCCATCCACCACGAAGTCGAACAAAGCCTGAAGCGGCTCGGCACCGACTATATCGACCTCTACATCACCCACTGGCAGGATCCGACGACGCCGATCGAAGAAACGATGGCCGCACTCGAAGATCTGCGCAAGGCCGGCAAGATCAAGGCGATTGGCGCCAGCAACGTTGCTCGCGGCGAACTGGAGCAATATATCGCGATCGGCGGGCTCGATGCCATCCAGGAGCGCTTCAGCATGATCGATCGCGAGATCGAGGCCGATCTGCTGCCGCTGACGCGCCGCAGCGGCGTCGCGACGCTCAGCTATTCGTCGCTGGCGCTCGGCCTTCTCTCCGGCGGCATCGGACCGGAGCGGGTGTTTTCCGGCGACGACCAGCGGCGCAACAATCCGCGCTTCTCGGTCGGCAATCGCGAAAAGGTCGCGGCCTTTGCCAAGGCTATTCGGCCGGTCGCGGAGAAGCATGGTGCGACGATCGCCCAGATCGTCATCGCCTGGACGCTTGCGCAGGACGGCGTGACCTTCGCGCTCTGCGGTGCGCGCAATCCGGCACAGGCGCTCGACAATGCACGGGCCGGGACGATCCGGCTCGACCAAGACGATCTCAAGGGGATCGACGCGGCGATCGCGGCGACGCTCGTCAACATGGACAGCTAACGGACTGCCATCATGAACCGGGAAGAGATTTTCAACGGGCTCGCCAAGAGCCCGAAGGTGGACGTGTGCGTCCTCGGCGGCGGCATTAATGGCCTCAGCGTCTTTCGCGAACTGGCACTGCAGGGGGTGAGCGTACTGCTCGTCGAAAAGCACGACTACTGTTCGGGCGCCAGTGCTGCGCTGTCGCGCATGGTGCATGGCGGCCTTCGCTATCTCGAAAATGGCGAGTTCAGCCTGGTCAGGGAATCGCTGGTCGAGCGCGACCGGCTGCTGAAGAACGCGCCGCATTACGTGGCGCCCTTGCCGACGACGGTGCCGGTCTTCGACATCTTTTCCGGTCTTGCCAATGGCGCCGTGCGCTTCCTGGGGCTGACGCGCCGGCCGAGCCGCCGTGGCGCCATCGCCGTCAAGATGGGCCTTGGCATCTATGATTTCCTGACGCGCAAGCGGGCGCTGATGCCCAAGCACGCCTTTCGCGGGCGGCGCGCCACGCTTGCCCGCTGGCCGGCGCTCAACCCTGACATCAAGAGTTCCGCCACCTATTACGACGCCTGGGTCAGCCAGCCGGAACGCCTCGGCATCGAGCTTCTGAAGGACGGCCTTGCCGCCGGTTCTCACGCCCGTGTGCTCAACTACGCGGAACTGACGCTCGCCGCATCCGGACGCTACGAAGTGAAGGACGGCACGACAGATGCTGTGGCCGCGATCGAGCCGAGCCTCATCATCAACGCCACAGGCGGCTGGATCGATATCGCCAACGGCGCGCTGTTTCCCTCACCGTCAAAGCCGGCGCCGCTGATGGGCGGCACCAAGGGATCGCATCTGATCATCGACAATGCGAAGCTCATGGACGCGCTCGATGGTCACATGATCTATTACGAGAACGAGGATGGGCGGATCTGCATCCTCTTTCCCTATCTCGGCAAGGTGCTGGTGGGCTCGACGGATATCCGCGTCGACGACCCGGAGACAGTTCGCTGCGAGCGGGACGAGCGCGATTACATCCTGCAGTCACTCGCCTTCGTCCTGCCCGAAATCCGAATCCGGCCGGAAGAGGTGGTCTTCCAGTTCGCAGGCGTGCGGCCGCTGCCGGCGAGCAAGGACAGCTTCACCGGTCGTATTCCGCGCGATCATTTCTGCACCTTCGTGGAGGGTGTTGACGGTGGTCCGCCTGTGCTCTGCATGATCGGCGGCAAGTGGACGACGTTCCGCTCCTTCGGCGAGCTTGCCGCCGACCTCTCTCTGGAGCGCCTGGGAAGACCGCGTCTTTTGTCGACCGGCGAGCGTACCATTGGTGGTGGCCGGCACTTTCCGTCTGATCGCGACGCTTGGGTTCACGATGTCGCCGCGGCGACCGGTCTCTCCAGGGAACGGGTGCATATTCTGCTGACCCGCTATGGAACCGACTGCACCTTGATCGCCGATTTCATCGCCGCTGGCACGGATCAGGCCTTGCCGCATCCCGCGTATTCGACACGCGAGATGCAGTTTCTGATCCGCAACGAAGGTGCAGAACATCTCGACGATCTGTTGCTGCGACGCACGACGCTCGCGATCACCGGCGAGCTCTCGCTCGACATGGCGGACGCGGTGCTCGGCCTGCTCGCCATCGAAAAACACTGGTCGCCGGCACTCACGGCGGCAGAGCGTAAGCGATTTCTTACCATTCTCGCCGAGCGCCATGGCGTCGACGAGGAAACCCTATCCGTACGGAACGAACAAAGGAGTGCATTATGCGAAACAACAGCAAGGTCCGGATGAACCGTCTGTTCGGCGGTGGACGTTGCCTCGACGTGGCGATCGATCATGGCGTCTGCAACGAACCGTCCTTCCTCAATGGTCTTGAAGACATGTCCGCCGTTGTAAAGGCGCTGGTCGCGGCCGCACCGGATGCGATCCAGATGAATTTTGGCCAGTCGGATCTGCTGCAGGAGGTGCCGGGCAAGGACAAGCCGGCGCTGGTCATGCGCCTCGACATGGGCAACCCCTATAACCGCATCCGCCACCGGCATATGTGGGCGGTGCTGCAAAACGAAGCCGAGCCGTTGATCGGCGCGCTGGCAATGGACGCGGCCTGCGTCGTCGTCAACCTGTTCATGCTGCCGGATGAGCCCGATCTCTTCCGCCAATGCGTCGCCAACATTTCGCGCGTGCGCGCCGATTGCGACAAGTACGGCATGCCGCTGATGATCGAGCCGCTGGTGATGCAGCCGGTCACCGAACACGGCGGCTACATGGTCGATGGCGATGCCGAGAAGATCGTGACGCTGACCCGGCTCGCGCGCGAGATGGGCGCGGATATCGTCAAGGCGGATCCGACGACCAATGCCGAGGATTTCCACCGGGTGGTCGAGGCGGCGCGCTGCCCGGTTCTGGTGCGCGGCGGCGGCAAGGAGGACTTGCGCAACGTCTTCGACAAGTCTGCGGCCTTGATGCGCCAGGGCGCAATGGGCATGGTCTATGGCCGCAACATCTATCAGCACGCCAATCCGAGCGCCGTCGTGCGCGGCCTGATGGCGATTATTCATCAGGATGTAAGCGGCGAGGAAGCCTACGCGCTCTACCAGCGCGGTTAACATCGCCGGTCGGCATCGCGCTTGAGCAGCGATGACCTGGGACGAAAGGAAACGCTGCCGCTGCAAGAACACCGGCGGCGTTTCAGCGAATGGATTGAGAACCTTGGGAGGGGTTCGCCTATGGGAGAGTATCTGCTCGGCATCGACGTCGGAAACACCGTGATCAAGGCGGTGATTTTCGATCGCACCGGCAACGAGATCGCGATGGCAGCAGAGGAGGGGCACAGCCATGTGCCGACGCCGGGCCATGTGGAACGCGGGCTCGGCGAACTCTGGAGTCACGCGAAGGTGGTGATCCGGGCCTGCATCGCGCGCGCCGGCATTGATGCCAGCGAGATCGCGGCGATCGGTTGCGCCGGCCACGGCAACGGCCTCTATGCGCTGAATCGCGACGGCGCACCGCTTCTCGGCATCCAGTCGCTCGACACCCGCGCTGCCGGCCTCGTCGAAGAGTGGCAGGCGGAAGGCGTCGGCGATCGGACTTACCCGATCGCCGGGCAGCGACCCTGGCCGTCGCAGACGCCGACGCTGCTTGCCTGGCTGAAACGCCATCGCCCCGAGCAGTTTGCAAAGATCGGCACGGTCTTTCTCTGCAAGGATTTCGTCGTCAATCGACTGACCGGCGCACGCGTCAGCGACGTTTCGGATATGAGCGGCGCAGGCTTGCTCGACGTTGCCGGCCGACGCTATGATGCGGCGCTGATGAAGGCTTACGGTCTCGGCGACTGCATGGGCCTGTTGCCGGATCTTGTCGAGAGCGCCGATGTCGTCGGTCGGGTCAGCCAAGAGGCGGCAATTGAGACCGGGTTGGCCGCCGGCACGCCGGTCGTCGGCGGTCTCTTCGACGTCGTGGCCTCGGCAATCGGCTCGGGCGTCACCCGCACGGGTGCGGCGTCGATCATCGCCGGCACCTGGAGCATCAACCAGGTCATCATCGATCAGCCGGATCTGAGTAATCCGATCTTCATGTTCTCGACCTTCGACCGAAACCGCTACATGGCGATCGAGGCAAGCGCGACGTCGGCGGCCAATCTCGAATGGCTGGTGCGCGAGCTTTTTCCACATGACGGCAGCGATGGCCGCTCGCCCTTCGACCTTTGCTGCCAGCTGGCGGCTGAGATCGAACCGGCTGCGAACGATCCGGTCTACCACCCGTTTCTCTATGGCGCGCAGCAGGACGGCAATGCGCGGGCGGGCTTCTACGGCGTTGCCGGCTGGCACACCAAGGGGCATCTGGTCCGTGCCGTGCTTGAGGGCGTCGCCTTCGGTCATCGCCAGCATATCGCGACGCTACGCGCGGCCGGGGCACGCTTCGATGAGGCGGTGCTTTCCGGCGGCGGATCGCGCAGCCAGATCTGGCCGCAGATCTTTGCCGATGTGCTTGATGTACCGGTGACGGTCGCGCGCTCGCGGGAGACGGGCGCGCTCGGTGCTGCGATCACGGCGGGTGCGGGCATCGATCTCTTTGCCGACATCTCTGCGGGCGCTGCGGCGATGGTCAAGACCGAGCGCCACTACCGGCCGAACCCGGCGCTTGCCGCGCATTATGAGAGGCGCTTTGCGCTTTACGGCGACATCGCCGCCGCCATGGCGCCGATTTGGCGTCGGTTGGCGACGCCTGAACCCCAGGCGCGGGAAGCGGCGGAGTGATGGTTTGCCGAGCGCGGGCCTGCAATTGCAAGCCCGCTCTCGGCCAGGCTGTTGGCTTGTCGGGAGTGTCGCTGGGAAGGCAACGCCTCGGCAAGCCGAAGCTGCCGTCAGAACCGCATGTTGATGCCGGCCTTGATGACGTGGCTGTTGATGTCCTTCTCGCTGGAGCCTGAGACGGTGCTGGTGCGGACGTCCGGCGTCGTGATGTAGTTGTATTCGAGCTTGGCCGAAAGGCCGCCGGCAAACGCCTGTTCGACGCCGGCGCCGAGCAGGTAGCCGCCCTTGAAGCCGACGTCGTTGCGCACGTCACCGCCCTTCTTGTAGCTGGTCATGGCATAGCCTGCTGTGCCGTAGACCAGCGTCTGGTCGAAGGTGAGGCCGGCCTTCGCCTTGATCGCGCCGCGCCATTTCTCCTTGAGCTTGCCGCCGTTGACCTTGTGTTCGGTGTCGCCGAGATAGGAACCCTCGATTTCCGCACCGACGATGCCGGGACCGGCCTGCATGTTGTAACCGGCCTGAACGCCGAGCGCCACGCCGTTGCGATCGGCGAAGGGATTGGGGCTGCCGGTGAAACCGAGACCGCCATGCGCACCGATATAGGCGCCGCTCCAGCTAAAGGCCGGCGGATCCTGATAATCGGGCGCAGAGAAGTCGGCCGCATGGGACTGCTGGGCACCAAGGACGGTGAGAAGGGTGAGACTGGACCAGATCGAAAACTTGCTGAAATGCCGCATGATATTGCTCCGTGGATTGGATAGGGCGCCCTTCGCGGCGCTTTCGTTCTCCCGTTTCGCGTCTCGTGCCGGGTAGCGCGGTCGCAAACCTTGGAAGATGCCCGTCCTTTGTCGGCTCCACGGATTGCACCAACATTGCACAAATTGACTAAGCTGCTGATTTTACTATTAATTATATGTTAACCACGTTTTCCGCGCCGGACCCGCCTACGCCGCAGGCAGGTTGATGCGGAAGCAGGCGCCGCCCGAGGGCCCATCGACGACGGAGATATGTCCCTTGTGGCGACCGATGATCTCGCTCACCAGATGCAGGCCGAGGCCCGCACCATGGTCGCGCGGCTGCAGGCGGTGAAACGGCTCGAAGATCCGCTCGCGCTCGCGTTCGGGAATGCCGGGACCTTCATCGGTAACCTCGATGACGCCGCCGCGTTCGACGCGGATGGTGATGAGGCCGCCGGCGTGTTCGATGGCATTGCGAACGAGGTTGGTGACGGCCCGCTCTATCGCGCCGGCGTCGCCGCGCACGAGTGCCTGGTCGACACCCGGTGCGAAGGAAAGCTCACAACCGGCCGAAAGCGCGAGCGGTGCCAGATCGGCGGCCACGTCTCGGCAGAGCGATACCAGATCGAGCGAGACGAAGTCCGCGCCGTCGCGATCGATCCGCTCCAGGTCCAGCAACTGTTCCGCAAGTCCTGCGATACGATTGGAATCGATGAGCAAGCGGTTTCTGAGCGGCCCGGCGTCCATGCTTTCAAGCCGCGTCTGCAGGATGGCGACCGGCGTCCGCAGTTCATGTGCCGCATCCAGAATGAAGCGCTGCCGCCGTTCGTATCCCTCGTCCAGTCGCTGCAGTGCACCGTTGAATGCCTCGACGAGCGGACGCACTTCGCCGGGAACCCGGTGATCGGGCAACCGGGCGCCGCGGCGATCGACGTCGATCTTCTTGGCCTGATCGACCATGTCGGCGAGGCCGGCAAAGGCGCGCCGGACGATGATCGGGATCGCAAGGGCGGGGATCAGCACGACGATCAGCACGATCGGAAGCAGCAGAAGGTTGGCCAGCAGGAAGACCGCGAAGGATGCGCTCCAGAGCCGGCCGCCGCCCGCGAGCACCGTAAAGGTCCCGTCCTGCGTGGTCACCGAGCGCACGATCGACGAGAGGGTGTAGGGCTCGACGCTATCCCGCATGTCGCCAAAGGCGATCCGATCCAGATGTTCGCCAATGCTGTCATAGGCGTCCGGCACGGGCCCGCTGCGGATCATGGCGCCCCGTTCGTCTCTGGCGACGAACCAGAAATCAGGAGAATCGGCTCGCATGGCGAGCAACTGCGGTGTTTCGACCAGCGTCAGCCCGCCCGCGGGTTGCGAGCGGATCGCGCCGGCCGCAACCGAGGCTGCGTCGGCATCGAGGAACTTTCCGCCGAGATCGGCGCGGGTCAGCAAGGCCATGAAGCCGGCAATGACTGCCATCAGCAGCAGCACCTGAAAGGTGAGGATCTGCCAGATCAGGCGCTTCTTCAACGAGTTGACCGAAGACGTGCTCATGGGGTGGGCCTCAGCAGATAGCCGACGCCACGGATGCTGTGGATCTCCACACCGGCGCCGGACTCGGCAAGCTTCCGGCGCAGCCGCGAGACATGAGCGTCGAGCGAGTTGGATTGGATCTCGTCGTCGTAGCCGTAGACGGATTCCTCCAGCGTCGAGCGCTGGACAGTGCGACCTTGGCGTCGCGCCAGCGTTTCCAGCACCAGCAGTTCCCGGCGAGGCAGGTCGAGCACCTGTCCGCTCACCTGGGCCTGCCTGCCGTCGAAATCGAAGACGAGCTTGCCGATGCGCGCTGTCATGGGGGCGATATCCGGCGAGCGCCGCATGAGGGCGCGGATGCGCGCCAACAGTTCCTCCACCGCGAAAGGTTTGGCGAGATAGTCGTCGGCACCCATGTCGAGGCCGCGGACACGCTCGTCGACAGCGCCACGCGCGGTCAGAACGATCACGGGAATTCCGGACTTCAGCGCCCGGACACGTGGGATCAGCGAGAGCCCGTCGCCATCGGGCAATTGCCGATCGAGGATGATGCCGTCATGGACGTGATTGGCGAGCGCCGCCAATGCATGGTCGAGCGTCGGTGCATGATCCAGGATCATGTCGTAGCGTCCGAGCGCGGCGCTGAGCGCCGTCGCCATTTCCAGCTCGTCCTCGACAAGGAGCAGGCGCATTGAATTCTCCGAATACGATAGATGTTGCGTAACGTCTGGGCGACCAGGATTGCAGCAACGTTGCGGCGCATGCGTGCGCGGCGTGTACCGGTTCTAGCGGCACGGGCCGGGACCCGGCAATGCGGCGCAGTCGGGCTTTACCGTATTCGGTGGCGAGGGTGTCGGATTAACGTAAACGTGGCGGCCAGGCGCCAATGTCGGGGCGGCGGCACCGGGTGCCGTCGCCCCGCAAGGCTTTATGCGATGGCCATCATCCGCTGGAAGGCGTCGTAGGCCGCAAGCACCGTTTCCTTCTGGGCTTCATGACCGGCGATGAACGCATCGCCGTAGATCGTCTCGTCCGGATATTCGGTGATCAGCGTCAGCGGTGCCGTGTGGCGATCGTCGATCGAGATCATGCACGGGAAACCGTTGATGATCCGGAAGCCGGTTTCGCCGGCATGGATCTCGTAGAGCGCGATCTGGGCATCGTTATAGGCGAGCAGGCCCGGTACGGCCGCGAGCCGCAAGGTAACCGCTTCGATCAGTTGCTCGGCGCGATCGGCCCAATCGGCGTGATGGCGCATGATCAGGAAGAAGCCCTTGGGCAGGGTCCACATGGCAAAGCCACGCGGCACGTAGCCCGACAGCGGCCGCGTCCATTCATGCGAGGGATAACCGTGCAGGTTGACGTGCAGCTGCGCGCCGGTCAGGCGCTCGGCTTCTTTACGGATTTCGCGCTCGTTGAGCGCGGCACCGGTGCGGTATTCGAGGTCGTCGCCAAGTGCTGTGTAGCGTGCGGCGTGGTGCATGTGCAGCGGGTTGTCCACCCGCAGCCGCTGGTGCACCGCATAGCCGTCGGGGTTTTCGAGCGGCGAGATGGTGAAGTGGCTGCCGGCGCGGGCGGCGAGCGTCTGGGCGGCGCGCAGCACGCCGACAATGCCCGTCGTCTCGTTCGGATGCTGGCCGCCGCTGATCATGACCGGTGCATCGGTACCCTTGCGATAGCGGGCCTTCACCGCGCGGCCGGCGCG
>NZ_JAEPRP010000075.1:0-32993 GCF_016652895.1 Ensifer sp. SSB1 | reverse complement strand
GCGCAGGGATTCCTGCGTGACTGCGGCAATATCCTGGCCGTCGATGCGGATGCGTCCGCTTTCGAGGTCGTAGAAGCGCAAGAGCAGGTTGACGAGGGTCGACTTGCCGGCGCCGGAGCGGCCGACGATGCCCACCTTTTCTCCGGGGCGAACGACGAGCGAGAAATCGTCGATGACGCGTTCGCCCTTCCCGTAATGAAAGCGCACGTGTTCGAAGCGGATTTCCGGCTGGCTGACGGCAAGCTCCGTGGCGCCGGGACGGTCGACGAGACCGATCGACTGCGACACCAGTTCGGCCGAGTTCTGGATCGTGCCGATGTTGCGCATGATCGAATTGAACTGCGTCATCATCCGGCCAAGCAGCATGTTTAGCCGCAGAACCAGCGCCAGGGTGAAGGCCACTGCCCCGGAACTGATCGAGCCGCCGAGCCAGAGATGGATCGAATAGACGGCGATGGCCGTGATCATCATGCCGGAAAGCAGCGCCAGCGACGCACGCACGGCCGTCAGAAGCCGCGTGAACGGAATGACCGCGCGCTGGAACCGGTCGAAGCCGGAGCGGATATAGCGGTCGTTCTCTTCATCGCGGCCGAAGAGCTTCAGCGTCTGGATATTGGAATAGGCATCGACCATGCGGCCATTCAGCATCGATGCCATTTCGGCCGTATCGCGGGCATGTTTGCGGATGCGCGGGACAAAGAAACGCGCGAGCGCCAGGAAGACGACGATCCAGAAGGCGACCATCGCCGCCAGGCGCCAATCGAGCTGCGCCACCAGCGCCATGGTCGACGCGGTGTAGATCACGATGAACCAGACGACCTGCAGCAGCGAGACGATGAGGTCACTGGTCGCCTGCGCCCCGGCCCAGACCTTGGTGACGATACGGCCGGAAAAATCGTTCTGGAAGAAGGTCAGCGACTGGCGGGCGACATGCACATAGGACTGCCAGCGCACAAGGTTGAGAAAGCCGGTAATGATCGATTGCTCTTCGACCAGCGCTGCCAGCGACACCGCAAGAAAGCGAAACACCATCACCGTCAAGAGCATGAACAGGAGTTCCGGCCCGTTGGCGGCGATCAGACCGCCCCAGCCGGCTTCCGGCTTCACCGTATCGAGAACGTCGACCAGCCGGCCGACGAAATAGAACAGCCCTGCTTCAAGCATCGCCACGAGGCCGCCGAGCACGGCCATCGCAATGAATGGCCCTTTCGCCTGGGTGGCGTAGAACCAGGCGAAACCCCACAGCGATTTCGGCGGCTGCAGGCGCTCGCGCGGCGCGAACGGCTTGATCCAGTTCTCGAAGAGGCTGACGATGGCGCTGAGCATGGTTCCGATATAGGCGGTTCGGTGGGAACAGCAATCGGTTTTGGTGCAATTGCTGATTACAAATGCGTAACGTGTGAAAGGTCAGCCCGCCGTTCGAAGGAACGGCGGGCTGCGTTTTTTACTCTGCCGCCTCTTCCTTCTCGACATCGTCGGCAATGAAGCCGCCGGACTGGCGAGACCAGAGATCGGCATAGAGGCCGCCATGAGCGACGAGTTCGGCATGCGAGCCCGTCTCGACGATGCGGCCGGCCTCGAGGATCACCAGCCGATCCATCTCCGTCAGGGTCGACAGACGATGGGCGATCGCGATCACCGTCTTGCCGGCCATCAGCGCGAACAGGTTCTCCTGGATTGCCTGTTCGACCTCGGAATCGAGCGCCGAGGTCGCCTCGTCGAGGATCAGGATCGGCGCGTCCTTGAGGAACACGCGCGCGATCGCGATGCGCTGGCGCTGGCCGCCCGAGAGCTTGACGCCGCGTTCACCGACCTGGGCATCCAGGCCCTTGCGGCCCTGGTTGTCCTCGAGCCCCTGAACGAAGTCCCAGGCATTCGCCTTCTTCGCCGCCGCGATGATCGCCTCGTCATCCGCTTCCGGATGTCCATAGGCGATGTTGTCGCGAATGGAGCGGTGCAGCAGCGAGGTATCCTGTGTAACGACACCGATCTGGGCGCGAAGGCTGTCCTGGGTGACGGTGGAGATATCCTTGCCGTCGATCCGGATCGCCCCGTCTTCCAGGTCGTAGAAGCGCAGCAGCAGGTTCATGAGCGTTGTTTTGCCGGCGCCGGAGCGGCCGACCAGACCGATCTTCTCGCCCGGCTTGATGTCGAGCTGCAGGTGATCGATGACGCCCTTGGCCTTGCCGTAGTGGAAGCGGATGTTGTCGAAGGCAATCGCCCCCTTCTCCGCCTTCAGCGCCTTGGCGTCCGGTTCGTCGACGATGTCATGCGCCTTGGTCATCATGCCGATGCCATCATAGACAGTGCCGATGTTCTCGAAGAGCGCCGAGACTTCCCACATGATCCATTGCGACATGCCGTTGATGCGCATCGCGAGACCGACGGCGATCGCAATCGCGCCGACCGAGATGGCACTGGTCAACCAGAGATGGATGCCGAGCGCTGCGATGGCAAAGAGCGCGATGCTGTTGTTGGCGTAAACCAGGATGTGGAACAGCGTCACCTTGCGCATCTGGCGATGCACGGTGCCAAGGAAGCTGTCCATGCCGTCCCGTGCATAACCTTCCTCGCGGCCGGCATGTGAGAAGAGCTTGACCGTGCCGATATTGGTGTAGCTGTCGACGATCCGTCCCGTCATCATCGAGCGCGCGTCCGCTTGCTCCTTGGAGATCTTTTGCAGTCGCGGCACGAAGTAGCTGACGATGCAGATGTAGATCGCAAGCCAGATGGTCAGCGGGATCACCAGACGCCAGTCGGCAGTCGTGACGACGGCGAGCATGGTCACGAAATAGCTGACGACATAGACGAAGACGTCGAGGATCTTCATCACCGTTTCGCGGACCGCCAGCGACGTCTGCATCACCTTCGTCGCGACGCGTCCGGCGAACTCGTTGGCAAAGAAGGTCATGCTCTGGCGCAGCAGATAGCGGTGCATCTGCCAGCGGGCGATCATCGGATAGTTGCCGAGCAGCACCTGGTGCATGATCAAGGAGTCGATTGCGACCAAGCCCGGCAGACCGATGAGGACCAGCGCGCCCATCCAGAAGAGCCGGCCGCCTTCGGCTGCAAGGAACGTCTCGCGGTTGGCGCTCGACAGCCAGTCGACCATGTTGCCGAGGAACTGGAACAGCGCCACCTCGCCGACGGCAATCAGCATGGTGCAGACGGACATGATGAGAAGCCACGGCACGGCCGGCTTGGAATAATGCCAGCAGAAGCCGAAAAGGCTTTTCGGCGGGAGCGTCGGCTCTTCCGCCGGGTATGGGTCAAGGCGGGATTCAAACCAGCCAAACATTGCATTTGCTCCTTCAGAGAATTTTGAAGGAAAGCGGGTTTCCCCGCGTTCTTATGATGAAAAAGTCAGTCCGGAAATGCAGCCCGAAAAAGGGCTTCGTCTTCCGGAGTTCCGGAAGCGCGTCAATCTCTTTTAAAAGATAGGTCGCGGAACCGGTCAGGCCAAACGGTGGCCCACTACTCCAGGACGGCGTGTCAACATCAATACATTCATGTTTGCCTCCGTCGGTTCGCGTTGAAGAGGCTCGATCTCTACCCCTATTTGCGCCGGCATGCCAGATTGTCGCAGGCTGTTTCTTGCACAATTTTTCATCGATTGCGTGTCTGTTGCCGTTTCGGCACAGATTAGCTTCAGCAATATGAGCGCCCTCAAAAGCAGGGAACGCCGGCCATTTCGCACTGGAGAAGCAGCATGAACGCTTCATCGGATAGGGCTCCTGATCTTCAAGGCAACGGCTTTGTCCTTCGCCGCCCTGACGACGGTGATGTCGATGCGCGCCTGAGGCTCGGCCGCGATCCGGAAATCTACCGGATGTTCGGCGCCGGTAGGTCGTTTCCCGGCCTTTTCGGTCACGGTGAGGCCGCCGCCTGGGTGACGCGGATCGCCGGTCATCCTACCGCCTGGATCATCGATCAGGGTGGCCTCATCGGAGAAGTGCGCCTCGATAACCTCAACCATCAGGATCGACGCGCGAGCTTCGCCATCGGCATTTTCGATCCGCAACGGCTGGGCAAGGGTCTTGGCACGGCGGTCACGAAGCGGGTATTGGCCTATGCCTTCGATGAACTTGCCCTTCACCGGGTCTCGCTCAGGGTTCTCGCCTTCAACGAACGGGCGATTGCCGCCTACGTCAAGTCCGGCTTCTCCGTCGAGGGCCGCGAACGCGAGTCGGCTCTGATCGACGGTGCGTGGCACGACGACATCATGATGGGCATCCTGGCTGTGGAGTTTGACGCGCGGCGGGATGGCCGCAAAAACGAGTGATCTGAAATGAGCAGCCTGCGCATCGCCCTCTACCAACCCGATATTCCAGGCAACACCGGCACGATCCTGCGCCTGGCCGCCTGTCTCGGCCTCTCCGTCGACGTGATCGAACCAGCCGGTTTCGACCTCTCCGACCGCAACCTGAAACGCGCCGGCATGGACTATATCGCTTCGGTCGCGCTCACCCGTCATGTCAACTGGGAGCACTTCGAGGCGTGGCGGGCTGCAAGCGGACGCCGGCTGGTGCTCGCCTCCACCAAGGCTGCCCTGCCCTATACCCGCTTCGAGTTCCGCCCCGATGATATCCTGCTTTTCGGGAGAGAGAGCGCCGGCGTTCCCGACCACGTGCACGAGCGCGCCGACGGGCGCATCTTGATCCCAATGGCAGAGGGCCAGCGCTCGCTCAACATCGCGATCTCCGCGGCGATGATCGCCGGCGAAGCGATCCGGCAAGTCTCTCCAGCCTGACAGAGCAAACATCGCCACCTCCTTGCCTGTTGGCCACGGCCGGCGCCGCTGAGCGCGAAACCGACCGCTGTCACGGCGGGCGCTACGCAGCCACTTCGTTGTAGGGCGCGCTCTTGCGCGCCTGCTTCAAGACGCGCGCCCACCAGGTCAGCCGGTCCATCATCAAAAACAGCGGCGCGCGCAATTCCTCGGGCTTGTAGAGGTTGCCGGCGGCATCGAATTTCGACCACGCCTTGGGGAACGTGATCCCGTCGCGCAGCGTCACCGTATGCAGTTCGCCGAAAACCTGGCGTAGCTGCTCGACAGCGCGAATGCCGCCAGAGGCGCCACCATAAGAGACGAAGCAAACCGGCTTGGCCTGCCAGGGCTCGTAGACCGAGTCGATCAGTTCTTTCAGCGCGGCCGGATAGCCGTGATTGTACTCGGGCGTGACGATGACGAAGGCATCAGCCTCGGCGATCTTGCGTTCGAGCCACTCGCCGGGATTGACCGCCGCCCCGAGCCCACGCGACGTGCGGAGCCGCGCCGGGTCGATCACCGTCAACGTAAAGGTCTCCGAAGCCGAAAGCTCCCGGATCAGCCAGTTTGCGACGGTATCGCAGAAGCGACCCTGGCGCGCACTGCCATAGATCACGGCAAGGGTCATTTTCTCAGTCATGGGGATCAAGCTCCTGTTGTCTGCATCATGGAGCCAATGCTATAGAACCTCAACAATAGTTGAGGTCAATAGCCATCATGACAATTGTGAAAAGCAGCGAATTGCGGCGCGAGCTGACGGTCGGCGAAGTCGCGGAACGAAGCGGCGTCGCCGTCTCCACCCTCCACTTCTACGAGGCCAAAGGACTGATCCGCAGCAACCGTACCCGCGGCAACCAGCGCCGCTATCCGCGCAGCGTGCTTCGACGCGTCGCGGTCATCAAGGTCGCACAGCGCACCGGCATTCCCCTGTCTGAGATTCAGAACGCTTTGTCGGTCTTGCCGGACGATCGTCCGCTGACCGTTGAGGATTGGGGCAAGTTGTCCGAAAACTGGCGCGAACAGCTGAACGAACGCATTACCAACCTGATGGCCTTGCGCGATCACCTGACGAGCTGCATCGGCTGCGGCTGCCTGTCACTGCGGGAATGTCCGCTGCGCAATCCGCACGACGTTCTCTCGATGGAAGGCGCCGGACCGCGACTGATGGATGAAGACACGCAACCTTGAGGAGCGAACGGCTAATCCGCCGTCGGCAGGCGGCGCATGGTGAACTCGATCTCGTCGCCATCGAGCTGGCGCCAGCTCTCGACCTCGGTCCAGTAGGCAGCTTTCGGCCAGGTATCAAACCATTCCCGGGCCTTCGCACGGGCGGCACTGCGATCGAGACGAAAGGTTTCCCGCACGAAAAGGCCATCGCCTCGTGTGCGGTTGTCCCGGCGATGCCGGGCGATCTGCCGCCGCAAACCATCAAGCGGCGGGCCTGCAGGTATTCTTGCCATGGGCTATACCTCTAACTGCTAAGATAGTGACGGCGCTCACCCTTTGCCAGAGGCTTGTTCGAGAGCGGGATTTCGCTGACCATCGGTGCTGTCGGCGCGGCAGACCGCCCAAGGTGCTGGACCGCCGTTGCCATCGGCGCGAAAGTATGAACTGTGGCGACTTCAATAGAATCGGCGGCATTTCATCGGGAAATCCCGCCAACAGGACGCAATTTTCCATGGAACGACCGCAGCTCCCCCCGGGCCTCCCCGCAGATATCGAAGACAAGAAGGCCGAGGCGCGCGCGTGGTTCGAAGGACTGCGCGACACCATCTGCGCTGCCTTTGAAGCGATCGAGGATGACCTGACCGGTCCGCTCTCCGACCGTGCGCCCGGACGTTTCGCCGCCAAGGAATGGAGCCGCGACGATGGCAAGGGCGGCGGTGGCCGCATGTCGATGATGGAAGGCCGTGTCTTCGAAAAGGTGGGCGTCCATACGTCGACGGTCTACGGCGAATTCTCCCCGGAGTTCCGCAGCCAGATCCCGGGCGCTGCCGAGGATCCGCGCTTCTGGGCTTCGGGCATTTCGCTGATCGCCCATCCTGTGAACCCCAATGTGCCGGCCGTTCATATGAACACCCGCATGGTGGTGACGACCAGCAACTGGTTCGGCGGTGGCGCCGACCTGACGCCGGTGCTCGATCGCCGCCGCGTCACGACCGATGCCGACACGCAGCTCTTCCATCGCGCCATGGAAATCACCTGCAGCCGTCATGCGGTCGCCGACCATGCCAAGTTCAAGAAGTGGTGCGACGACTATTTCTTCCTGCCGCACCGTAACGAGCCGCGCGGTACTGGCGGCATCTTCTACGATTGGCTGCATTCGGCGGAGGAACAGGGCGGCTGGGACGCGGACTTCGCCTTCACCCGCGATGTGGGCAAGGCGTTCGCCCTCGTCTACCCGAAGATCGTGCGCAGCAACTTCAATGCGCCCTGGACCGAGGAAGATCGGGACGAACAGCTCGTACGGCGCGGTCGCGATGTGGAGTTCAACCTGCTCTACGACCGCGGCACGATCTTTGGCCTGAAGACCGGCGGCAATGTCGAGTCGATCCTGTCGTCGCTGCCCCCGGTGGTGCGCTGGCCGTAAGCCAAGGGCGGAGAGCGTTTCGCCGATCGCGAACGCCCTCTCCCTGCATCAATTGCATATGCGGACCTTCTTCAGGATGACCGCGCCATAGGCGCCATAAGTCTTGACGGTTTTGACGACACAACTGGGCTTGCAGCCATAGCTGTAGTTCCCTGCCTGTGCCGGCGTACCCAAGGCAAGAGCCGTCACGATCGCCAGAGCCATGGCGAAAAAAGAACCGCGCATCGATATGTCCCCTGCATGCTGATTGTGGCCGCGACAGATCCCGTCGCTTGAAAACAGACATGGCACGGCTGACGATTTCCCGCTGTTTCGAATGAAACAGTCGAACAAACCGGAGCATCCGGCGTTTCCTCTGCGTTGAGCGAGGTGGATGCGATGATTTTCAAGAAACGGACATTCTACGGCGATGAACCGGAGCGCTTGACGCCCGAGCATCCGGCTGAACTGGAGCGCCGCGTCGCCCACTTTCTGGCGGTCGCGCCCGGCCTCGATGCCGCCGATGTAACGGTGACGGCCAAGGGCAACACGATCATCCTTGCCGGCTTCGTCGCGACGGCAGCCGAAGCCATGCGCGCCGAAGAGGCGACAAAACAGATGCAGGGCGTGGCGGAAGTCATCAACCGGATCGAGCCGGTTGGCACTGAATAGGCGTCGTCAGATCGAGCCGAGCGTCCAGCTGACGATCTCGGCCGAAACGCTTGCGAAAGCCTGGTCCATTGCCTTGATGAAGGCCGGGTTTCCTGCGCCCTTGACGCTGGCGGTCGCGCGAAACGCCTTTTGCGCCCGCACCGTACCGTTACGGTCGTTGAGGATCTTGGCGAAGATTTCGACGATCGCCGTGTCCGCACCTTCCGTCGAGACCTCGAAGGCGCGGATTTCGGTGATCACCTGATAATCGATCGCCAGCCCCTGGCCCGGCTTGCCGACGCCGCCGACCTTGCCGGTGTCCTCGAAGGCCTGCACCAGCTTCGACTGCACCAGCTTCGGCAGTCGGTCGCTCCATTGTGCCTTGGAGAGATATTGCAGCTCGGATCCGGACAGACGGATGACGACCTGGTCGCTGTCGAGCGCCTTCAGTGCCGTTGGTTCCGGCACGAGGATTTGCTTGCCTGTGGAGGCACGTCCTTCGACGGCTGGCGACGCCGAAAGACTGTATGTGTCATTGACCGCTTTTGTACCGCAGCCGGCAAGGCCTGCTGCCAGCATGAAAATCAGGGCGGAGCGCCGCGCTCCCGCTACTCGCATACCAACCAGCCCCTGAAAACTCATACTGCCAATACCCTTGTCCCACGCACCTTGGCGCCCCCTCGATCGAAAGCACACCGTCTGGCCCTAAGCTGGTCCCGCCACGCCCCGACTCAACGCCGGGTGCGACCATCATATTGTTTTACTGTCTCGCCGCCAAAGAGAAGACGCTGCGGGTTCTTGTCGAAGGTGGAGATCGTGTTTTCCAGGCTCTGGACCGTCCGTCGCGTATCGGTGACGAGCGCTTCGACGTCGCGCAGGCCGGAGCCCGAGAAGCGCCGCAAGTTGTCGGCGATCGGTCCGATCTGCGCGTTGAGCGTGTCTGCCACCTTGCGGAAGGATTCGAGCGTCGCGCGCGCCTCGGCCGAAAGCGACGGGGCATCCGCATCGCCCAGGAAGCCGTCGACCTTGACGAGGATGCTGTCGACCCGGTTGGCCGAATTGTTCAGCTTGCTCGCCAGTTGGGTGACATCGGTGATCGTGCGGTCGATGTCCTCCTGCCGGGCGGTAATCTTCGAGGCGAACTCAGAAATATTGGCAACGGTCTTGCGGGCGTCGGCGGTCGCTGCAGTGATGTCGTTGACGACGAGCTCGACCTTCTCCTTGTCGACCGAGGCCACCAGCGTATCGACCCGCTCCAGCGTCTTCTGGGCATTCTTGCCGAACTGCTCGTAAGTTTCGACCGTGCGTCGGAATGCGGCAACCGTTTCGGAAACGCCGCCTGAAGCGGCCTTCAGGTCGTTGCTGATCTGCTCGACGTTCGAGACGATGTGGTCGATCTTCTTCGGATCCACGGACTTCACCAGGGCATCGGCAGATTCAAGAGTCGAATCGAGTTTCTTGGAGGCTGCGCTGACCGAGCCCGAAAGCTCCGTCACGCTCCTCAGGAAGTCGTCGATCGCACCGGAATTGTTGGCGAGCGCGGTGGAAAACTTCTCCGCATTGCCGATCGTATTTGTCAGCGGGCCGCGCACGTCCGTTACGAAGCCCTGAATGTCGGTGATTGCGTTGTTGGCCCGGTCCATGATCTGGTCGGCCGTTGCGAGCAGGCTGGTCACGCTCGACTGATCCGCAAGGATGCGTGCCTGCGTGCCTTTTTCGATCGCGGTCTTCAGGATGTTCTCGTCGCCATTGCGACCGCCGCTAAGCTCGATGTAGGCCGCGCCCGTCAGCCCCTGCACTTCCAACGTTGCCTTGGTCGACTTCAGCACCGGCGCATCGACGGAGACCTCGGTGACGGCGATCGAATAGCGTGGATCATTGGCGTCGATCGCAAGATTGCGCACCGTGCCGACGGCAATGCCGTTGAAGCGCACCGGCGAACCGACGGAAAGACCGTTGGCGGAACCCGGAATATTGACCACAAGCTCCACCATCTCGCCGCTGCGGCCATATTGCGACATCCAGTAGACGAAGCCGAATGCGGCCGCGATCACGAACACCGTGAAGAAACCGACAATGGCGTAGTTCGCTTTCGTTTCCATTCGTACCGACTACCTTCGTGGCCGCTTCACCGGCTCTACCTCGTATCTCGACGCCTGGGCGCCAAAACCGCATTCACTGGAGCGCCGTGTGTTCAAATGAACCCACGAAGAACCTCTTGCATTTCAGTTTCCGGCGCATCTTTCGGCTCCCAAGCGATTGGCTTGAGCACCGGATGCTCCCAGTCATGGATCGTGGCGTACGATCGCTCGAGCCCGCTTGCCACGGAAATAGGACTGCACCCAAGGGTCGTCGCAGGCCAGCATGTCTTCTACCGTACCCTCCACTAGCACCCTCTTCTTGCCGAGAACCGCGATGCGGTCGCAGACGGAAAAGAGGCTGTCGAGGTCGTGAGTCACCATATACACGGTCAATCCCAGCGTGTCGCGCAGCTTGGCGATGAGCTCGTCGAACTCCGCGGCACCGATCGGATCGAGGCCCGAGGTCGGCTCGTCGAGGAAGACCAGATCGGGATCGAGCGCCAGCGCCCGGGCGAGAGCCGCGCGCTTGATCATGCCGCCCGAAAGCTCGGACGGATATTTCTCCGCTGCTTCCGGCGCAAGGCCCACGAGCTCTATCTTCACCCGTGCCAGTTCGTCCATCAGGCTCTGCGGCAGATCGAGGTATTCCCGCATCGGCACCTGGATGTTTTCGCGTACCGTCAGCGCCGAAAAGAGCGCGCCGTGCTGGAAGAGAACGCCGAGGCGCATATCGAGCGCGATGCGTTCACCCTCGGTGATCTTGTCGTAGTCGGCGCCCAGGATCTCGATCTTGCCGGAACGCTTTGCCAGCAACCTGAGCACGGTGCGCATCAGCACCGATTTTCCGGTTCCGGACGCGCCGACGAAGCCGAGGATTTCGCCCCGGTAGATTTCGAGGTTCAGCTTGTCGAGCACGATGTTGGAGCCGAAGCCGACCGTCAGGTCACGGACGGAAAGCACCGACTCGCGCCCGTCTGCTTCCGTCGCCTGATCTTCCTCATGTCGTTTTTCGACTGCGCTCACGCTGTTCCCCGCCTTAAAAATTGATTGCTGCGTAGAACATGGCAAAGAGGCCATCGATCAGGATCACCACGAAGATCGATTTGACCACCGAAGAGGTCACATGCCGGCCGAGCGATTCGGCGCTGCCGCCGACCTTCAACCCCTCGACGGCTGCGACCACGCCGATGATGAGCGCCATGAACGGCGCCTTGATCATGCCGGCAGCGACCGACGAAAAATCGACCGCTTCCTGCAGCCGCGCAAGGAAGGTCGGGATCGTGATGCCCGAATAGCCCCAGGCGACCAGGGCCGCGCCGGTCAAGGCGGCGAAGTTCGCGATGATCGTCAGCAGCGGCAGTGCAACGGTGAGCGCGACGAGGCGCGGAAAGACGAGGACGCCGATCGGGCTCAGCCCCATCACCTTCAGCGCGTCCACTTCCTCACGCATCTTCATCGAGCCGATTTCGGCGGTGATGGCGCTGCCTGAGCGGCCGGCGATCATGATCGCCGTCAGGAGAACGCCGATTTCGCGCAATTGCAGGATGCCGACGAGATCGACGACGAAGACTTCGGCGCCGAAGTAGCGCAGCTGGAACGCGCCCTGCTGTGCAATGATCGCCCCGATCAGGAAAGACATCAGCGTGATGATCGGTACCGCCATCACGCCCATCCGGTCGATCTGATGAACGATCGCCGCCGGCGAGACGCCGCTGTGCCGGCCGAGCTTGAGCTGGGCGCCGCGCACCGCGGACCCCAGAATGTACATGGCCGCGACGATATCGTCCCAGGTCGCCACCATCGCCTCGCCGACCGGCGCGAAAATACGCTGGAACAACGGAACGCGCCCATTGCCTTTTTCCGGCGCGCGCAGTTCCGCCGGCAAGGCGTCGATAAGCTCGATATACCGCTGCCCGCCCTCGGCAAAATGCACGTCGTCGCGCGAAGTGCCGGCAATGCGGGTCATGAAGCGTCGGATGATCCAGGCACCAGCCGTATCCATCGCCGTCACGCCGGAGAGATCGAACTGCGTGACGCCATCGCTCTTGCGTGCGAGGCCATCGAGCTTCTTGGCCATGGCTTCCGCAGTTTCATGCCGCCAGGTGCCCGTGAAGACATAGCTTTGCCCACCGGTACTTTCGGCCAGTTCGACATCGGCGGTAAGCTTGCGGGCGGATTGCGTCACGTGGTTTCGGTTTTCCTGATTTGCGATCGCATAATCCTTTAAATCGAAATCGACCTAACGACAGAATTATGCAGCAGACCTAAAGTGTTACAGCGACCTTTATGCGTCTCAACGCGCGGCGCCGTAAAGATTCGTAAATGCTTGCACCGTCATAACGGCTCGCACCGTAGCTGTCACCCGCACGTTGGGCCGGCGGCGATGCCGGACCCTCAGATTGCTCGCCGGAGACGCTTTCATGTCACTTTCCCTCGATGCTTCAGTGGAACATTTCCCGATCGCAGGCACCTTCACGATCTCGCGTGGCTCCAAGACGACGGCAAGCGTCGTCACCTGCCGAATCAGCGACGGCACCCACACCGGCGCCGGCGAGTGCGTGCCCTATGGACGCTATGGCGAAACGATCGAATCGGTACTTTCCGAGATTGCCGCCATACGCCCGCATATCGAGGCGGGCCTCAGCCGCGTCGAGTTACAGCGCCAGATGAAGCCGGGTGCCGCCCGCAACGCCGTCGATTGCGCACTATGGGATCTCGAGGCCAAGCAGAAAAACAAGGCCGTTCATATACTTGCAGGCATTCCCTCGCCTCAGGAATTGACCACCGCCTACACATTGTCGCTTGCCGAACCGGATGCAATGCGCGAGCAGGCCGCAAAATACGCCCACCGTGCCCTGCTCAAGATCAAGGTCGGCACGCCGGACGATGCCGCGCGTATCCGCGCCGTACGGGCCGGCGCGCCGAAGAGCCGCATCATTCTCGATGCCAATGAAGGCTGGACGCCGGAAACGCTTGCCTATCATTTTGCGATCTGCGCGGAGGAGCGCATCGACCTGATCGAGCAGCCGCTCCCTGCCGGGTGCGACGAGGCACTGGCGACGATAGCCCGGCCCGTCCCCATCTGCGCGGATGAAAGCGTGCACGCGACCGGCGACCTTGCCGCCCTCGTCGGCCGCTACGATGCCGTCAACATCAAGCTCGACAAGACCGGCGGTCTCACCGAGGCGCTGCGAATGCGCGATCAGGCGACCGCACTTGGCCTGAAGATCATGGTCGGTTGCATGGTCGGCAGCTCGCTGGCGATGGCGCCGGCAATCCTTGTCGCCCAGGGCGCCGATTTCGTCGACCTCGACGGGCCGCTGTTGCTCGCCGAAGATCGCACGCCGGGCCTACGCTACGAGGCGTCGCTGGTCTTCCCGCCGGAACCGCGTCTCTGGGGCTGAAGGTACCAGGCGGCGACCGCGAAGCAGCAGCCGGCAAAGGCAACGACCGACATCGAGTAGAAGCCCTTTACACCGTACCAGGCATAGAAATAGCCGGACAGGAACGTGAAGATCGCGGTGAAGATGCCGGTATAGAAGAAATAGAGCCCCTGGGCGGACGCCTCCTGCGACTCCACCACCCGCTCCACCAGCTTGTGCTGCATGCCCGTGTGCATGATCGCATAGGTGAAGGCATGGAAGCACTGGAGGATGAAGTAGCCGCTGAAGCCGAGATCCATCGGGAAGATGATCCAGCGCACCACGGCGAGAAAGCAGCCGGACAGGATCATCACCCAGACGCTGAAACGACGGCTGATCGCCTTGGCGAAGATGAACATCGTCACCTCAGCCGCCACGCCCGCACTCCAGAGCAGGCCGATTTCGGTACCGCTATAGCCGATGTGCTGCCAATAGATCGCCGAGAAAGCGAAGAGCATCGCATGGCTGGCGTTCACCAGCGTCACACCGATCAACAGCAGTTGCAGGTCGAGCTGTCGCAGCGACTTCGGCGGCGGCTCGGTGAGCGCGGTGATCGGTGACGGCCGGCGGGGCTTGCCGACCCGGGGTGCCCCATACGCCATGGCGATGGTCAGCCCGAACCCGATCGCCATGGCCGGTAGCACCATGTCGCTGCCGAAGATACCGACCATCCAGCCGCCGATCATCGTCGCTCCGATGAACGCAACCGAGCCCCAGAGCCGCATATGGGCATAATCGAAACCCCAGCGGCGCACGCCCGATAGCGCAATCGCCTCGACGATCGGCACATAGGGCGAATAGACGGCCGATTGCAGTGTGTAGATGACCAGCACCGGCCAGAAGTCGCGGAAGTAGAAGAGCACCAGGGCGGTCGCCAGCGACAGGCACCCGGACCAGATCAGCACGATCGCACGCTCGCCGAGACGGTCGGCAATGACGCCCGCGATCGGCGCGGTGATGACGCGCACGAACATCGGCAGCGCCAGCACGACGCCGATCTCGAAGTCGGTCATCGAGAGCGTGCTGAGCCACATCGGAAAATACGGCATCGCGAAGCCGTTGACGATTAGCGGCGCGCAGAAGAGCAAGGCGATGCGAAGCGCGAAATGGCGCGGCGGAGGGCCCACATATGCGGGCGCTGAGGAGGGAATCATCGGCTGACCTGGATGGCTGTACGTGATCTCTAGCACAGCCCGGGCATGGCTCGCCATAACCTAGTTTTCGCGACAGGACCGGCCTGCCGCCTCTGGGGTCAGGCGGCGCGCTGGGTCAGCAATTGCGCAAGCAGCTTGTCGGCTTCGCCCGACGCTTCGCCCTCGAGGGCACCGCCGCGCATCTGGTGCCAGGTGATGAGCTCCATCGTGCCATCGTGGTGCTCGGCAATCGCGGTACAGCTTTCCACCCAATCGCCGGTGTTGATGTAGCGGATATCGCCGATGTTCTCGATGACGGCATGGTGGATGTGTCCGCAGATCACGCCCTGCGCGTCGTAGCGACGAGCCTCGTCGGCAACCACCTTCTGGAACTCGCCGATGAAGTTCACCGCATGCTTCACCTGGAGCTTGGCCCAGGAGGAGAACGACCAATAGGGCATGCCGAGACGCCGGCGGATGGCGGCCAGGCCGATATTGATGGCGATCGCCGTGTCATAGGCCCAGTCGCCGAGATAGGCCAGCACACGGGCATTGCGCACCACCACATCGAACTCGTCGCCGTGCAGGATGAGATACTTGCGGCCGTCGGCGCCGGCGTGGAGATAGCGCTGCGCCACCTCGATGCCGCCGAAGTGCACGCCGGGAAAATCGCGCAGGAACTCGTCGTGATTGCCGGGGATATAGACGATGCGCGTACCCTTGCGCGCCTTGCGCAGCAATTTCTGGACGACGTCGTTGCAGTTCTGCGGCCAGTACCAGCTGCGCTTCAGTCGCCACCCGTCGACGATATCGCCGACAAGCACGATCGTTTCGGCTTCGTGGTACCGCAGGAAATCAAGCAGGTAGTCCGTCTTGGCGGCCTTGGAGCCGAGATGGACGTCGGAGATGAACAACGTCCTGAGCTTTCGTACGGAGTTGTCTTGCTGCGCCGCCGTCATGCCAGCCTCGTCTCTAGTTACGCTTCCTGCCTCCGTGAAAACCAGACTCGTGTTTCAGGAAGATGACATGAGCGCCTTGCTGCCTGTCGGGCTCCCGAAATCAGCACGGCAAACTGTACCTCGCTCCGAATTCATGCCAAAAGGCACGACCACGAATGAGGAATGTGAGAGCATGAACACGGGCGACAAAACGAAATCCCAAACAGGTCCGGCCAGCGGCGACATCGACCAGCAGGCCCTATTCTTCCACCGTTACCCTCGCCCGGGAAAGCTCGAAATCCAGCCCACCAAGCCGCTCGGCAACCAGCGTGACCTGGCGCTTGCCTATTCGCCAGGCGTTGCCGCGCCTTGCATCGCCATCCGCGACAACCCGGAGACGGCTGCGGATTTCACCGCCCGTGCCAACCTGGTTGCCGTGATCTCCAACGGCACAGCCGTGCTCGGCCTCGGCAATATCGGCCCGCTGGCCTCCAAGCCGGTCATGGAAGGCAAGGCGGTTCTGTTCAAGAAGTTCGCCGGCATCGACGTCTTCGACATCGAGATCGACGCCTCGAGCATCGACCGCATGGTCGACGTGATCTCGGCACTGGAGCCGACTTTCGGCGGCATCAACCTCGAGGACATCAAGGCGCCCGAGTGCTTCGAAGTCGAGCGGCGCCTGCGCGAGAAGATGCAGATCCCGGTCTTCCATGACGACCAGCACGGAACCGCCATCATCGTCGCCGCCGCCATCCTCAACGGTCTGGAACTCGCCGGCAAGGACATCGCCAAGGCAAAGATCGTCACCTCCGGCGCTGGTGCGGCAGCACTTGCCTGTCTCAACCTGCTCGTGACGCTCGGCGCCAAGCGCGAGAACATCTGGGTCCACGACCTCGAAGGCCTCGTCTACAAGGGGCGCGAAGTGTTGATGGACGAGTGGAAGTCCATCTATGCGCAGGACAGCAGCAACCGCGTTCTCGCCGACAGCATCGGCGGCGCAGACGTCTTCCTCGGCCTGTCCGCCGCAGGCGTGCTGAAGCCGGAACTGCTGGTGCAGATGGCCGAAAAGCCGCTGATCATGGCGCTTGCCAACCCGACGCCGGAGATCATGCCGGAAGCCGCCCGTGCCGCCCGCCCGGACGCGATGATCTGCACCGGCCGCTCGGACTTTCCGAACCAGGTCAACAACGTTCTCTGCTTTCCGCACATCTTCCGCGGAGCGCTCGACTGCGGCGCAAGCACGATCAACGAAGAAATGAAGATGGCGGCGGTCCGCGCCATTGCCGGCCTCGCCCGCGAGGAGCCGTCCGACGTTGCCGCCCGCGCCTATTCCGGCGAGACCCCGGTCTTCGGCCCGGACTACCTCATCCCCTCGCCCTTCGACCAACGCCTCATCCTGCGCATCGCGCCGGCCGTCGCCAAGGCAGCTGAGGAAAGCGGTGTCGCCACCCGTCCGATCCAGGACTATGACGCCTATCTCGACAAGCTGAACCGCTTCGTCTTCCGTTCGGGCTTCATCATGAAGCCGGTGTTCGCGGCTGCCAAGAACGCCCAGAAGAACCGGGTGATCTTTGCCGAAGGCGAAGACGAGCGCGTGCTGCGCGCCGCCCAGGTGCTGCTCGAAGAGGGTACTGCCCGCCCGATCCTGATCGGCCGTCCGCAGATCATCGAGACCCGCCTGCGCCGCTACGGCCTGCGCATCCGTCCCGATGTCGATTTCGAAGTGGTCAACCCCGAAGGCGACCCGCGCTACCGCGACTATGTCGAGGACTACTTCGCCCTTGTCGGCCGTCTCGGCGTCATCCCGGAAGCCGCCCGCACCATCGTGCGCACCAACACGACGGTCATCGGCGCACTTGCCGTCAAGCGCGGCGAAGCCGATGCGCTGATCTGCGGCGTCGAAGGCCGCTATTCCAGGCACATGCGCGACGTTTCGCAGATCATCGGCAAGCGTGAAGGCGTGCTCGACTTCTCGGCCCTCAGCCTGCTGATCTCCCAGCGCGGCGCCACCTTCTTCACCGACACCTATGTGAGCTACTGCCCGAGCGCCGAGGAGATCGCGCAGACGACGGTCATGGCCGCACAGGAAATCCGCCGCTTCGGCATCACGCCGCGTGCGGCCCTCGTCTCGCACTCGAACTTCGGTTCGCGCGATTCGGAAAGCGCCACCAAGATGCGCAAGGCGCTTCAGCTGGTGCTCGAACTGGCGCCCGATCTCGAAGTCGACGGCGAAATGCACGGCGATGCTGCGATCTCGGAAGCGCTGCGCCATCGCGTCATGCCGGACAGCAGCCTGTCGGGCGAAGCCAACCTCCTAGTCTTCCCCAATCTCGATGCCGCCAACATCACGCTCGGCGTCGTCAAAACCATGACCGACAGCCTGCATGTCGGCCCGATTCTTCTCGGTTCGGCGCTTCCCGCCCACATCCTGTCGCCTTCGGTCACGTCGCGCGGTGTCGTCAACATGGCGGCTCTCGCGGTCGTCGAAGCCAGCCATCCGGGCTGAAATGATACCGCGGAGATCGCCTTCGATCTTCGCGGAGTTCGGGCGCCGCACCGGCGCCCCCAATGCCATATCCAGGCGCCGCGCAATCGTTGAGCGCGGCGCTCTATCGCCCGAGAATCACAGCGGAATCACCCTCTACCGCAGGCTCGCGCAAACCGACCGCGGCGGTCGGCAATCGAAAATTGCAAAATTGGCATTACACACCAAACAGGTAAGTTTGCGCTGGACAAAAGGTGAACCCCTAACCATGCTGGAGCCTCGGACGAGATTCGGTGTTGTGGCATGACTGAGCAGCAGGCTGTCCTCGACATGCTGGAAATCCTGGAATGCGGCGGCTGTGTCGAGCCCGCTCATTTCTTTACGTTGATGCGCCGCACGTTCCGCATCGCCCATCTCCTGTACCTGGAAGCCGAGCCCTACGCGGACGAACTCAAGATCTGCCGCCTGCATCACACCTTCGGTGCCTATGCCGCAGAAATCTACCGGTCGCGCGGCCTTCACCGAATCGACCCTATCTTGAAACTCGCACTTGGCGGCGTTCGCCCGGTGGAGTGGACGATGGCGCGACATCGCTTTGCGGACTGCGAGCCGCTTTTCCAGGCGGCACAGGAGATCGGTCTTTCCACCGAGGGCGTCGCCCTGCCGCTACCATCACCGGCCGGCCGGATGGCGATGCTGGCGATCAACGTCAACATGCCGGCCGACGAGTGGACGGTCTATCGGCGCCATCACCTGCGCGATTTCCAGCTCGCGGCGAATCTCTTCCACGCCGCCATGCTGGAGCACGGCGCGATGGCCGGCAGCATTTCGACCCGCGACATGCGGCTCACCGGCCGCGAGACCGAGGTTTTGACCTGGGCCGCTGCCGGCAAGAGCTATTGGGAGATCGCAACGATTCTCGGCATTTCCGAGCGCACCGTGCGCTTTTTCATGACCAATGCGAGGCGCAAGCTCAATGTCGTGTCCAATACGCAGGCCGTTGCCCAGGCCGTCCGCCATGCGCTGATCCCCACCGTTTGACGCAGCTCGCGCCAAGTCCTCCAAAAAACCCCTCGAAATCTAGTGGGAAAAATCGCTGATTTAAACTGTCACTACCGACAGTTACGCGACCGCCGCCGGCCTGACAGCATCCGCCCATCCCCAAACAAGGATGGAGAAAAAGATGATCAGGATCCTGAACGGAAAGACCCGCGCACAGCACCCGCAGGCCGTCGACGATATGTTTCGGCTGCGCAAGCGCGTCTTTCACGATTTCCTAAAATGGGATGTGCAGACGGACGGCGAGTGGGAAATCGACAACTACGACAAGGCAAATCCGCTCTACGTGCTCTCCTATGCCCCCGACACCGGTCGCCTGCGTGGCGCGCTGCGGCTGCTGCCGACGCTCGGCCCCAACATGCTGGACGACACCTTCCCGATCCTGCTCGGCGACAACCCGGAAATCCGCAGCGCCTCGGTATGGGAATCGAGCCGCTTCTGCATCGAGCCGGAGATTTCGCAGGACCGCGCCTCGAATCAGGTCACCGTTGCAGCGGCCGAATTGATGTGCGGCGTCGGTGAACTCGGCCTTGCCTCCGGCATCACCCATATCGTCACCGTTACCGACGTGTTCCTGGAGCGCATGTTCCGCCGCATGGGATGCCCCGGCGAGCGCATTGCCGAACCGCACCGCATCGGCTCGGTCTTTGCCGTTGCCGTCGCCTGGGAAGTGAATGAGAGCCTGCTCCAGCGTATGAAAGCGGTAGCCGCCATCGAAGGCACTGTTCTCGAACGTCCGATGTCGCTGGAAACCGCCCGCGCCGCTTGATCTCTTCGCTCTGCCGGGCCCGTTAACGCAAACCGCCGCTTGTCGTTGCACGATCGCCGACAAGCTCTATGATGGAGGTGAAACAGGAATTGCCGCTGGCAGCCGCCCATATCAGAAGACCGGCGTCATGCGGTTGCAGGAAGAGACTTCGCCCGTGTTCCCGCGCTTGAAACACCTCGCTGCGGTGCTTGTGCCGTTTGCCCTGGTCGGTGCCGATCCTTCGCTGGCATCGACCGTGTGCGACCGGCTGAACACGCGTCTTGCGCAGCTGCCTGACATCGTCTCCAGCAATGCCGACGCCCGTGACTATGCGAGTGCGATCTCCCGCCAGAACATCGAACTGCGCAGGGCGAAGAACGACCGCCGTCGTGCGGCCTGTGGTGACGGCAACGTCGTCACCTTCGATGGCGGCAACCCGGATATCTGTGGCGAACTCGACGGTCTCATTGCCGAGATGGAAGACAATCTGCGCATGCTGAAGTCGGAGCGCGAGCAGATTGTTGCCGGAGGCAGCCAGGACAGCCGTCGCCGCATCCTTGCCGCGCTGGAGATCAATGGCTGCTACGGCGACCGCGAAGAGTTCGCGAGCGTCGACCCCGAAGAGCCCGAATCGCACCGCAACATCATTGCCGATCTGCCGCCGGACGACGCCTACGGCCCGATGCTTGGCGAAGACGGCTATGCCCCGCAGGAACGCTACTACAGCGGCACGCTGCGGACCATGTGCGTGCGCACCTGCGACGGCGCCTTTTTCCCGATCTCCTCGGACGCGACGCCGGCCGATTTCCCGCGGGACGAACAGGCCTGCCGGGCGCGCTGCCCGGGTGCCGAAACCGAACTCTACTTCCATGATATCAACACGGAAGAGAGCGACCAGATGGTCTCGGCCGTGACCGGCCGGCCCTATACCGAAATGCCGAATGCCTTCGCCTATCGCACGCGCGGTGTCAGCAAGCCCGGCATGTGCGGCTGCCAGATACCACAGACCGCCGCAACCTCACCGAAGACGACCGGCACCAGGATCGGTGACGACCAGTCGTCCATCGTCGTGATCGAAACCAAGAAGCCGGCGGAGACCATGACCGCCAAGGCACCGCCTGAGGAGCGGCCCTACGATCCGTCGAAGAGCAAGGTGCGCGTCGTCGGCCCGACCTTCCTGCCGCAACAGGAAACCTCGATCGACCTGAAGCACCCGAAGGGACCGGCCTATCAACCGGTCCAGAACTGATCCCGGCGCGCCATCTCAAAGCGCGCCGCGATCTTCAGTTTCGCTCGTTGCGCTTCAAGTTCTCGATATTTCGCATCGCTGTCGCAATACCGCTGCGCACTTTGGCGCAACGGGTTTCAGGAACGCTCGCTGCAGTTCCCCCAGCCTTCCTCGAACACGAGTTCTTCCAGCGGCAGACGCTGCCGCCATCCCTTCACCGCCAGCTCCGGCTGTTGGTAGAGGCGATCGACATAGCCGAGGCAGAGCCAGGCGACGATCTCGACATGACCAGGGATGCCGAGGATCGCCTTGATCTCCGCCTCGTGGAAGATGCTGACCCAGCCGACACCGACACCTTCGGCGCGCGCGGCAAGCCACAGGTTCTGCACGGCGCAAACCGTGGAATAGACATCCATCTGCGGATTATGGGTACGGCCGAGGACGACGGCGCCGCCGCGCGTGCGGTCACAGGTGACGCAGATGCTGAGCGGCGCCTTGCGAATGCCCTCGAGTTTCAGCGAACGGTACTTCGTCTGCTGTTCCGCCTCGAACATCAAGGCGGCCTCGTCGTTGGCGCGGCGAAAGGCCTGCCAGACGCGCTCACGCGTTTCTTCCGCTCGCACCAGCACGAAGTTCCAGGGCTGCATGAAGCCGACAGACGGCGCGCTATGCGCAGCCGTAAGCAGGCGTTTCACCAGATCGTCGGGAAGAGGTTCTGCGAGAAATTCGTCGCGCACGTCGCGGCGTGTTTCGATGGCGCGGTAGACGGCCTCCCGCTCATTGCGCGCGAAGGCACCGGCAGCCGCAAGGCCGCCCTTCGGTTCAGTTAGCATCGTTCGATCCCCAACAATGCGCAACCTCCCGCCGTCCGCGCGGGGTTCGGTCTATCTTGCCAGGCCGGTCTTCTGACTCCGGTTCAACCGGCCGCCTCACCTTCCCAGACCGATTGAAGATCCAGTGGCAAATCCTTGAATCAATTCAAGGCACTTAGAGGCGACCGTCCCCGTCACAGCGTTGGGCACGTTCCGGAATGACGCCGGATTCCCGATTCTCCCGCTCGCGCGGGCACCTGACGCCGCCATAAGCGCATAGCGGCAACCGAAAGACAAGCGCCGCCTATAGCGGCGCCACCGGATGCGGCGAACCGTCATAGCCGCCCCAGACCGATTGATCGAAGCAGATCACCGATCCGGTCATTAGCCCCGATTCAGCCGAAGACAGATAGGCGCAGGCACGTGCCACCTCTGCCGGGTCGACGAGCCGGCCGAACGGCTGGCTGGCAGCCGCCTTTTCGAGCCAGTCCACCGATGCACCGTGAAACTCGCGCTGGATCCGGTCCTCGCCTTCGGAAGCCATCCAGCCGATATTCAGGCCGTTGACCCGAATGCGGTTTCGCAGGAGCGCATAGGCCGTATTCTTGGTCAACGTCTCCAGCGCCCCTTTCGACGAGCAATAGGCGGCGATGAAGGGCTGCCCGGCCATCGCCGACATGGAGCCGATATTGACGATCGTGCCTTCGGTTCGCTCGCGTCGCATCACCTTCACCGTCTCCTGCATCAGGAAGAACGGCGCTCGCACGTTGATCGCGAACATCCGGTCGAAAAGTTCGGGCGTCGTATCGAGGATCGTGCCGCGGTCAGTGATCGCGGCGGCATTGACCAGCGCATCGACCCGGCCGAACTCCGCATCACAAGCGGCAACGACCTTACGGGCGTCCTCCACCTTTTCGAGATCGGCTTCGACATAGACCACCTTCGCGCCGCTGTCCTTGCCGATCTCCTCAGCCTTCGCCCGCCCCTTGGCCGCATTGCGTCCGCAGATGACGATGCCGGCAGCACCACGCTCGGCGAAGAGGCCGGCAATCGTTGCGCCCAACCCTTGCGTGCCACCGGTGACGACGGCGATCTTGCCTTCCAATTGTCCACTCATCGAATTGCTCCTCGAAGATGATCGTGTCAAACAGCGACGGCTCCCGGGCGAAACGCACCGGGAGCCTTTCGAATGGGTAGTTGAACCATCAGCTCAGCTTGCGCTTCGCCTGCGCGTCGAGCGCCGCGTGAAAATCCTGCGAACTCGTTCCCGCGGCCAGCGCCTCGCGCATCAGCTGTGCCTGGGTCTTCGGCGCCAGCCCGCCGAGCGGCGGATCACGGTCGAGATTGGTCGGGAAGGAGTAGCCTTCTGCACAGGATGCGATCGCGTTGGCCGCTTCCGCTTCGGTCAGCTGGCCGTTGGCCAGCAACGCCTTCAGCGCCGGGTAGAGCGTTGCGCTCATCGTCAGCCGATCGACGGTCTCCATCGCCCGGCCAAAGGCGGAGGACACCTGCAGCAGGTTCGCCACGCGACGGATATCGGCGGAGCGGTTGTTGCCGGCTGCATGGAAGAGCGCCGGATTGAAGAAGACGACATCGCCCTTTTCGAGCGGGAGCTGCACGTGATGCTCGTCGAAATAGGCGCGGAACTCCGGCCGGTTGAGCGCCAGGTAGCCCGGCACATAGGTCTGGCTATAGGGCAGGAACAGCGTCGGTCCGCTCTCGAGCGGCATGTCGCAATGGGCAACCGCGCCCTGCAGCGTCAGCACCGGCGAGAGCTTGTGCACGTGCGCCGGGTACTGCTCGATCACCGCGGAGGTCTGGAAGCCGAGATGATAGTCCCGGTGCGCCGACTGCGCAGCACCACCCGGATTGACGCGGTTCACCTGCGCCGTCATCTGGTAGTTCGGCCCGAGCCAGGCTTCGCTGACGAGTGCGATGATGGTATTGCCGTAATAGGCGGCAAAATTCTCCGGTGCCTTGAGGCAGTGCTTCTCCAGCGAGTTCCAGATGCGATCGTTGGCGCCGGGCTTGGCAAAGTGATCGCCGCCGCCGCTGTTGCTGCGATGCTGCTCCTCGATGATCTCGTCGAAGACGGTGCTCGCGACATCGACCGCGGCGGTATCGGCAAAGGCGCGCTTGAAGACCGCCACGCCCGGGCCGGTCGCCAGCGCCTCGCAGATCTCGGCAAGCACCGCACGCCGCGTCTCGGAATTGCCGCAGGCGGCGACGAGATCGGCGCTGTTGTAGCTCAGCACGTTCTTGTCGCAGCCCGAGGCATGGGGATAGTCCGCCAGATTGGTTCGGCGCTCCACTTCCGCCCGGAATGCCTCGATACCGCAGGTCTCTTCGGTGAGCCACACACGCTCGATCCGCTGCCGCGCACTGTTGTCGGTCTTCATCCCGTTTCCTCCTCTGGAACACCTTGATGAACACGACTATAGGCGGCGGCAAAACATGATATAGGGCAAGAATCCATCAAAAATCCATCAGGAGATCCATGGCGATGGCCCATCCGTTTCTGGTCAAGGACATCGCCTTTCAGGCCGGCCTCAGCACCGCGACGGTCGATCGCGTGCTCAACGAGCGCCCGGGCGTCCGCCGCCAGACGAGCGCCCGTGTTCGCGCTGCCATCGAGGAACTGGAAAAGCAGCAGGCCGGACTCGACATTCAGGGCCGCAAGTTCGCGATCGATATCGTCATGGAGGCGCCCGAGCGCTTCACCGATGCGGTGCGGCGGGCCTTCGAAAGCGAAGCGATGACATTGGCACCGACAAGCTTTCGCTGCCGTTTTCACTTCGCCGAGACCATGCGCCCACACGACATCGTGCAACTGCTCGATCGCATCCGCCTGCGAGGAACCGATGGGCTCGTCTTGAAGGCACCGGATGTGCCCGAGATCGTCGCGGCCGTCGCACGCTTCGAAACCAGCGGCATTCCCGTCGTGACGCTGGTGACAGATCTGCCCCATTCCCAGCGGACCGCTTATGCCGGCGCCGACAACAGGGCGGCCGGAGAAACCGCCGCCTATCTGATCGGCGAGCGCTTTGCCGGTGCCGAAGCCACCGTTCTCGTGACGCTATCCAGCGGCCGTTTCCGCGGTGAGGAGGAGCGCGAGATCGGCTTTCGCCGGGTGCTGCGCGAACATTATCCGACAATCCGGATCGTCGAGATCAGCGAAGGGCATGGTCGCGACAGCGAGACGGGCGCGCTGGCCGACGCGGCGCTTGCCGCCAACCAGGACATCAATGCCGCCTATTCGATCGGCGGCGGCAATCGCTCGGTACTCGCAGCCTTCGATCGTCTCGGCCGCCACTGTGCGCTCTACATTGCCCATGATCTGGACGAGGACAATCTGGCGCTGCTGCGCGCGCGGCGCATTCACTTCGTCCTTCACCATGATCTGAAGACCGACGCCCGCACGGCCTTCCGCACGATCATGCTCCATGGCCGCGCTCCGTCCACCGCCGTCGGCCCTCAGCTTTCAGCCGTCGTGGTCATCACGCCCTATAACGTACCGGAGTAGGAAAATCGCCCGAGCCGCCCGGTCCGGCGGGTGGCTCCTCGCCGGAGGCTTCGCCCGGCAACACCGCATCGTCAGCGGTCTCGACGCGGTTGCGGCCGCGCCGTTTGGCAAGATAGAGCGCCTCATCCGCAGCCAGCAGCAGGGCGCGCGCCGTCAGGCCATGTCGTGGCGCGAAAGCGATGCCGGCGCTGCCACCGACGACGAGCAACTGGCCGTTGAACGCGACCGGCGTCTGCGCATCGGCGACAAGGCCAGCCGCAAGACCACAGGCTTCCGTCTCGCTGCAATCGCCGAGGATGATGGCGAACTCATCGCCGCCAAGCCGCGCGACTGTCCCCTTGGGTCCGGCTCGGTTGCGAAAGCGCTCGGCCATGGCGACCAGAACGGCGTCGCCGGCCGCGTGGCCGTGGCGGTCGTTGACCGCCTTGAACTCGTCGAGATCGGCATAGACCAGCGTGAACGGATGCGTCTTTGCCCGCAGCAGCGCTGCCGCCAGCATATCGTCGAAACCGCTGCGGTTGAGCAGACCCGTCAGGCGATCGTGCTTGGCGAGATGGCGGTTGAGCGCCTCGCTCTGCTGCAAGGCGGCAAAGAGTGTCGAGAAGCGGAAGGCGACGAACGCCATCAGCAGCGCCGCGACGATCGCCATGGCGATGACGCTCGGCAGCAGTTCGGCGCGCACAAAGCCACCCGGCGACTTCGGCATCCACGCCGCCACCAGACAGGAGGCGTCCGAACAGCGCCCGATCGAGGCATAGACGCTACCCTCCGGCCGCTCGGTCAGCGGCACGAAGGCCAACCCGCGGATACCCAGGCGCGCGGCGATTTCGCGGGTCATCTTGGCCGTCACTGGCCTGACCGAGACCATGAGCATCGGTGCCCGGCGCTCGGCCGGGATCACCAGCGTTTCCGGGATGACCGCCTGAACGACCGCCACGCTCATGCGCCCGTCGATCTCGCGCAGGTCCACCGCATGAATTCCGGGCACGGCCGGCATCAGCGATTGCGGATCCGGGGTGACGACATCAAGCACATAGGAACCATGGTTGTTTCTGAGCGAGTTGTCGTAGCGGCGCTTGGCTTCGTCGAGCAGATCATCGACCTCGTCAAGCGGCACACGGGCCGTGTCGCCCGGCACGACCACACCATCCTTCAACACCGTCGAAACCTTGTGATCGACGTCCGTCACGATCAGCCAGGAGAATCCGTAGTCCTCCCACAGCCAGCCCATCAGCTCATCCGCTGCAAAGATGTCGCTGACATGCCCATTGGCGAGCTCCTGATAGGTCTTGTCCCAGAAGGAGATCTGCGCCTGAAATTGAACGACCGCATCCATCTGGTGGCGCAGCTCGTTTGCCACCAGGCGGCGCTCGGCCGACAGGCCGAAGCGGTCCGCCTCGGCGACGGACCGATCGAGAACGTAGATGAGGCTCGCGATGATCAAGACGGCGACCAGGGTGCAGGCGGCATGGATTGCCCAAACCGTTCTTCTCCGCTTCGCTAGCCGCAAAGTCTTGTCCATGATGCAATCGCCCCCTCGTCCGGCCGGCTGTCGCGAGCGTGCATCGCGCCTTTCCAAGCGCGATGCACAGCGACGGCGGCGGGCACGGGCAGCACCGTAGAGAGCAAAGTCAAAGTTTGGCTTAAATAAGCTGGTGTTGAAATACTTAACGGTTTCAACCCGCTGAATCCGTTGACAATCAGCAGTCGCAGGTGCGCTTGCAGGGAGCGCAAGCCAAAGCCAGCACTCCCCCATTTGCACCGGGTGTTTACTTCGGCACGGCCGCCGGGCGCAGCAAGGAGATGATCTCCTCATCGCCCTTGTCGCGCGCCAGATCGCGGATCGACGGACCCGCGATGCCGTCCCGGACGCCGGCATTGGCACCTCGATCAAGGAGCAGCCGCACGGCGGCGGCCTGCCCGTTGACTACGGCGAATGCCAGCGGCGTCATCCAATCCTGTTGCGGCGCCGGACGGCCGTGGCCCCGGAAGCGGCCGAACGGCGTTTCGAGCAAGTCTGGCTGCCGGTCGAGGTTCTCGGCAATGCGATGGAGTACACCGAACGATGCGGCCGCAAAGATATCCAGCGGCTCTTCCTTCAGGAAACGCACCATCTCGGCCCTGCCATTGTACGCGGCCCAGCCGATCGGCGGCGCATGATGGAAGGGATCGCGGGCCGTTGCATTAGCGCCGTGATCGAGCAGCAGCCTCGCCATTGCGAGATGCCCGTGCAGCGCCGCCTCGTGTAGCGGCGTGCGCGATGTCATGCGGTTGACGTCGAAGCCGAGCGACAGCATGAGCGTCGCTTCGACGCGCCTGTCCTCACCAGCCGCTTCATGCAGCAATACCGGATGCGCTGTCTGCGTTCGTGCAATCAGCGTCGGATCGGCATCGCCAAGTGCCCTTGCCACGTCTCCGTCGTTTTCCGAGATCGCCCGGGCCAACCGGTCGACATCGTCGAGCGGTGCTTCCACTGCACCTTGCGAAATCAGATACTGCGCCAGTACCCCGTCGCCGCCGAGTTCCGCCCATTGGTAAGGCGTTCGCCCCTTGATGGTGCGATTGACGTCAGCGCCGTGCTCGACCAGAAGCCGCACGCGGTCGCCCATGCGTTTTTCGAGCGCCCAGGCAAGCTGGTAGTCGAAAACGCGCTCGCCGTTCTCGACGAAACCGCCGTCGGCCCGCACCAACCAGTTGTTCCTGTCATTGGCGTTGAGGCCATAGGCGAGCAGCAGCTTCAGGCAGCCGTTATCAGGCTCGAACATCCGGTTATAGAGCGCCTGGCTGTCATTGGCCTGGGCTCCGGCGTCAAGCAGCAGCCGCGCGAATGCCGCCCACTCCGGGTGCGGCGGCTGCCGCTCGCGCCCGGCCTCGCCCTCGCCGAAGACGCCGGTCAGCGCCGTGAAACGATACTGGCCATCATCCAGCCAATGGGCGTCCGGATTGGCCCCGCGCGCGATCAGCCGCGCGCCGACCTCCAAGGAGGAGCGACCGGGAACCCGGGCATAGGCGGCGTAAAGCAGCGGCTCCCAGTCGTAGGGACCGCCGCGCCTGGTTGCAAGTTTCGGATCACGATCAAGCCAGCGGTCGACCGCAGCGGCATCGCCATTTGCTGCCGCGACATGAATGCTGTCCTCGCCGATTTCAGGATGGGTCTCGATCAGGGAGAACGCCTCAGAAAAACGTTCGGGATCCGGCGCTATGTCACTGAAATAAGAAACGGTTGCAAGCGACAGGAACCGGTTCGCAAGCTGCTCCGTTGCCGGCTTTGCTGCTCCCGCCTTTTCGAAATGCCGCTTCAGCCTGGTCCAGCTCGAGAAGCCGAATTCGCGGGCAAGCACCAGTTGGGCATCCTGAAGGCCCATCGTGGCGAGATCGGAAAAGTAAGGTAGCGCCCGCTGGCTTGCGCTGGCATCGCCGGCCTTTACGGCCTTCAATAGAGCCTTGGCCTGCTTGCGGAGCATATCGAGGGTAAGGTTCGCGGAAAGATCGCGCGCGATCATGAAAGACCTCCTTTCATTCTCGTCCGGTATCCGCGCCCACAGACTGAAAAGAGGTGTGGCAACCAAGTTCAGTGAGACAGGTGGGCCTTGCCCTTCCCGCGGATCGGATGCGCCCTGCGAACGAGCTCAGCGCTAGCATGCCGCAAGTATACTTGTCCAGCTTTGTCAGCTTTCCGGTTCGTAGCGAACGAAGGCGAAGCGATCGCCCTCCGGAGACCAGTTGGGAACGTTGATCGTTCCCTGCCCGCCGAAGAGCTCGAACAGCACGCGCGCATTGCGGCCATCCATGTCCATCAATCGCAGGCGGACGTCGAGGTCCCTGGGATGATCGAACACGTCGCCGTCATAGGAGAGCACCAGCAAATGCTTTCCATTCGGCGAAGGGTGCGGAAACCAGTCGCCATAGGGGCTGTTCGTGATGCGCGCGACGGCGCTGCCATCGGGCCGAACGCGCCAGATCTGCATGCGTCCGGTGCGGCTGGAGTTGAAGTATATCCATTCGCCGTCCGCCGACCAGTCCGGCCCGTCGTTGCGCCCTTCCCCGTGGGTCAGCCGCCGCTCCTCGCCGCCATCGACAGAGATCGTGTAGATGTCGAAGACCTGGTCGCGGATTCCGCAATAGGTCACCGTTCGTCCATCCGGCGACCAGCCGTGCCAGTAGGACGGCAGGTTGCGGGTCACAAGCCGCGGCGTGCCGCCTTCGGCCGGCAGCAGATAGATTGCCGACTTGCCGAACTCGGTCTTGTCGCTGATTGCGATCGTGGCCCCGTCCGGCGAAATGCCGTGGTCGTTGTTGCAGAGTGTGGCAAAGCCGGTGTCGATCTCCACCGGCTCCGAACCGTCGAGGCCGAGGCGATAAAGTCGGCCATCGCCATTGATGATCAGGTGCGTGCCGTCCCGCGACCAGTTCGGCGCCTCGACCAGCCGGTCCGTTTGCCAGACGACCTGTGTTTCGCCGCTGATGATGTCGTGGATTTCGATGGAACTGCGCATGCCTCTCTCCTGCCTAGCCGCGAAGCTGTTTGTCGCGTTCGCCCGGCGGCAATGTCGCCAGCATTTTGGTGCAGGTCGACTGCATCAGGATCAGATTGCGTTGGTCCCGCCAAGCCGAGAAGAAGCCCCAGGCCAAAAGCAGCAGCGTGCAGACGAAGGCAACCCCGACGATGACAAGGCTGCCGATCGCCAGACCGTAGATCCCGAAGACCGCGGGTGTTGCGAAATAGGCGACCTGCGCCGAAAGCTGCCTGCTCACCGAAGCGTCGCTCAGCGAGCATAGCCGAACGAGCCGGATTTCCTCCTCCGTGAACTCCGGACGGCTTTCCCCTCCGTCCCGCGCTTCGGCAGACGCGCTCACCACCTACCCCCGATCGCGGAAGCGGTTGGTGATCGGGTAGCGCCGGTCGCGGCCGAAGTTCTTCTTGGTGATCTTCACTCCCGGTGCCGACTGCCGGCGCTTGTACTCGGCGATGTAGAGCAGATGCTCAACCCGGTGCACCGTTGCCTCGTCATGGCCGCGCGCCACGATCTCGTCGGTCCCCATCTCCTTTTCCACCAGGCACTCGAGAATATCGTCGAGCACCGGATAGGGCGGCAGCGAATCCTGGTCCGTCTGGTTGGGACGAAGCTCTGCCGAAGGCGCCTTGTCGATGATGTTCTGCGGAATGACGATGCCCGATGGGCCCAGTGCACCTGGGGGAACCGTGGTATTGCGCCAACTCGATATGGCATAGACCTGCATCTTGTAGAGGTCCTTGATCGGATTGAAACCGCCGTTCATGTCGCCATAGAGCGTGGCATAGCCGACGGACATTTCCGACTTGTTGCCCGTGGTCACCACCATCGAGCCGAACTTGTTGGAGATCGCCATCAGAATGGTGCCGCGCGTGCGGCTCTGCAGGTTCTCCTCGGTGATGCCGGGCTCCGTTCCCTCAAACGTATCGGAAAGCGCGCTCAGGAACCCTTCGACCGGCTCGGAAATCGGCACGATGTCGTAGCGGCAGCCGAGAGCGGCGGCACATTCCTTGGCGTCCTTCAGCGATTCCTGCGAGGTGTAGCGGTAGGGCAGCATGACGGTGCGCACCCGCTCTTCGCCAAGGGCGTCGACGGCCAGTGCGGCGCAGATCGCCGAATCGATACCGCCGGAAAGTCCGAGCACGACATTCTTGAAGCCGTTCTTGTTCACATAGTCACGGAAGCCGAGCATGCAGGCGCGGTAATCCGCCTCCTCCCGCTCCGGCAGGCGAGACTTCAGGCCGCCTTCGCAATGCCAGCCGCCGCCGCCCTTCTTCCATTCGACGATCGAAATCGCCTCCTCGAACTGGCTCATCTGGAAGGCCAACGACTTGTCGGTGTTGAAGGCGAAGCTTGCGCCGTCGAACACAAGCTCGTCCTGGCCACCGAGCTGGTTGGCATAGATCATCGGAAGGCCGGTCTCGAGAACCTGCTTCAGCACCACCTGGTGGCGGACATCCACCTTGCCGCGATAGTAGGGCGAACCATTCGGCGACAAGAGGATCTCCGCGCCGCTTTCCGCCAGCGTCTCGCACACGCCGAGATCGCCCCAGATGTCCTCGCAGATCGGAATACCGATGCGCACGCCGCGGAAGTTCACCGGGCCCGGCATCTCCCCCTGATCGAAGACGCGCTTTTCGTCGAACTCGCCGTAGTTCGGCAGATCGACCTTGTCGCGGAATGCGATCACCTTGCCGTCGTCAAGCACCGCCACCGAATTGTGTCGCCCGGATTTGGCAAGCCGCGGCAAACCGATGATGACGCCCGGTCCGCCGTCGGCCGTCTCGGCCGCCAGCTTTTCGACTGCTTGCAGGCATGCCTTCAGGAAGGCCGGCTTCAAAACGAGATCTTCCGGCGGATAGCCGGAAATGAACAGCTCCGTCAGCAACAGGAGATCGGCGCCCTGGCGCGCGGCATCAGCGCGCGCCTCGCGTGCCTTGGCCAGGTTTCCGGCGATGTCACCCACCGTCGGATTGAGCTGGGCGACTGCGATGCGGAGGATGGTGGGGGCGGTCTTGTGAGCGGTCATGAGCGGGCCTGTCGGTCTTTTCTGAGCGATTGCGTCTGACTTTCGCAGTGTTCTTTAGCGCAATCCGCGGGAAAATACCCACAGCCAATCGCCGCTCCGCGAAAAAATACCGAAAAATTCTGTCTTTCCCGGTTCTTATGAAGGGCCGTTGCAGTGCCCTCACGTCACGAAAACCTGTTCCCAAACCACGTTAAGAAACCATTCATCCCCTGTTCAAAATGACAGGCGTATGACAGTTACACGACGCATTTATGAAATTGGAGAACATGTTGGCTAGTATCGATTCCGCTGTCGCGAGAGGCTCGCGCGTCTACGTCGATAGACCCGGCTTCACCGCACGGCACGCCAAGACACTTGCGGCCACCCGCAGCGCATTGTTCTCCCTCTTCGTCGCAGCCTCCCTCGTCTTCGTCGTCGAACTGATCGTGCGTCAGTCGCTGTCCGATGCGCTCGCCTACATGCTCGATCCGACGCGCCCGGCGCTGACGACCGTCGGCGCATTCTTCCTGATCATGCTGGCCGTTGACGGTATTTTCGGTCGCGAGCACAAATCGGCAGTGGTGATCGCACCGCTTGCCATCATCCCTGCCGTCGTCTGCCAGCAGAAACAGGTCTTCCTCTCCGATCCGCTCTATCCGACCGACTTCCTGTTCGGCCGCCAGATCATGGAATTGATGCCCGTTCTGGTGAAGGATCGGCCGTGGACGGCCATCGGCATCGCCGTCGGCCTGATCGCCGCCGTCGTCGCGATCGCCCTTCTCCTGCGTTTTGCCTGGCGGACCTTTCCCAAGCTTTCGACGCGCGAGCGTGTTGCCCGTCTGGCCTTCGCGCTGCCGCTGCTCGTCGCCTTCTGGAACATCATGGATTACAACCAGTTCTCCTGGATCCGTGACCGCTTGAAGGTCATCCCCATCATGTGGGACCAGACCGAGAACTATAAGCACAACGGTTTCGCCCTTGCGTTTGCCATCAACCTGCCGATGGCCAATGTCAGCGCGCCTGCCGGCTACATGGCCGACGCGATCGACCGTAT
>NZ_JAEPRP010000076.1:18821-33068 GCF_016652895.1 Ensifer sp. SSB1 | reverse complement strand
ATCCGAGCAAACCCGGCAGATACGAAAAGGGCCGCTGCATTGCAGCGGCCCTTTTCGCTTGAGCTAATCGGTATGCTGCATCAGTTCGATGCGGTTGCCGAAGGGATCGTCGACATAACATCTGCGGTAGCCGGCAAGTGGCTCGTCTTCGACCGTTGCCACGCCAGCCGCTTCGAGCCGCGGCCTCAGGCGATCGAGATCGTCGACGAGGAAAGCGGGGTGGGCCTTGCGCGCCGGCCTGAAGTCCGGGTCGATGCCGAGATGCAGGCGGATGCTGCCTTGCTCGAACCAGCAGCCACCTCGGGCAAGAAGGTTGGCCGGCTTGCTGACCTCAGAGAAACCGAAGAGACCGCCGTAGAAGCCGCGTGCCGCCGGTTCGGCACCCGCCGGCATGGCAAGCTGGATATGGTCGATGCCGATGAGCCTGCCCGTCGGCTCCGATTTCGGCAGGATCGCCGTCATGACGCGTGCTGGTGGAAGACCTTGTTGACGATCACCCAGCGCCCGTCGATCTTCACCAGCGCCAGATGGTCGGAGTAGCGTTCGCCGGCGAAACTGTCGACCACCCGCACGGTTGCGGTATCACCGGTGATATCGATCTTCTGCACGTCCATCTCCGGCTGCGTGCCAGGGGGGGCTGCACCCACCTCGACGATCGTCTTGATGAAGCCGTCGCGCGTCGTCCATTCGAGCGCGCCCTTGTAGTTGCCGATAATCGCCGCGTCGGGGTGGAACGCCTTGCGCAGCGCGCCCTCGTTGGCAAAGGCCATGCCGTCGACATAGAGGTGCACCACCGCGCTGATCGCCTGCTCGTCGGACATTCCCGCTCCTCCTGAAATGTTCACCGCTGGTTGAGAAGTAGTGCGTCCGGCGGGAATTTCGATGGGGGAGCTCCCCGCTTCGGCTGAAACGGGGAGAGTTGGGTCAACGGTTGGTAAGCGCCAGCGAGGCGTCCGCGTAGCGATTGCCGGCGACATGTGCCGGAGACAGCGCGTCAGCGAGGCGACTGGATTCCTCGGCACTGAGGGTGATCGCCGCGGCCGCCGCATTCTGCTCCAGATGGTTGAGCTTGCTGGCGCCCGGGATCGGCACGATGAAATCACCCTGGTTGATGACCCAGGCGAGTGCGAGCTGGGCGGCGGTCACACCCTTCTCCGCAGCCAGCGCTTGCAGCGTTTCGACGAGCCGGGCGTTGGCATCGAAATTTTCCGCCTGGAAGCGCGGCAGCGAGCGACGGAAATCGTCGGCTGCGAGATCCTCGGGCTTACGGATCGCACCGGTCAGCATGCCGCGTCCAAGCGGGCTGTAGGGTACGAAGCCGATGCCGAGTTCCCGGCAGGTGGCAAGCACATCGGCTTCCGGATCCCGCGTCCACAGCGAATACTCGCTCTGGACGGCGGCGATCGGATGGACCTTGTGGGCGCGGCGGATGGTGGCGGAGCTCGCTTCGGAGAGGCCGATCGCCCGCACCTTGCCCTCGCGCACCAGTTCCGCCATGGCGCCGACAGTGTCCTCGATCGGCACGTCAGGATCGACGCGGTGCTGGTAGTAGAGATCGATGACATCGGTGCCGAGCCGCTTGAGCGAGGCTTCTGCCACGGCCATTGCATGTTCCGGCCGCCCGTCGACGCCCCTGATCGCCTGGGCCGCCGGCACGCCGGGCTCGATGCGGAAACCGAATTTGGTGGCAATCGTCACCTTGTCTCGCACGGCACCGAGCGCCTTGCCGACGAGTTTCTCGTTCTCGAACGGGCCATAGACTTCGGCCGTGTCGAAGAAGGTGATGCCGAGATCGACGGCGCGGTGAAGCGTGCGGATCGACTCCGCCTCATCCGTAGCGCCATAGGCGAAGCTCATGCCCATGCATCCAAGGCCGATGGTGGAGACGGTAAGGTCATTCCCGAGTTTGCGGGTCTTCATGTCGTTTCCTTGTCTGGCTGCCACGCGTCGGAACTAGCGTGCTGGGAGCGCACGTCTATCGTCCGAGGCATGAATTGATGGTTGGATACCGCCGATGCGCCCAAGTGGCGGGCGGCGGTTCCTCGTTGCCATCGCAGACGATCTCCTCGCTTCGTCCAGGCGTTGGCAACGATTGAAGAATAGGGCCATCTGCTGCGGCTGAAAATCACTGTCAATTCTCACGGGTTGTTCTATTATTTCGATCAATGAACAGAACGCAGCTCTCCCAACTCGCGGTATTGGCCGCCGTCGCCGCCCATGGCAGCTTTCGCGGGGCTGCCCGGGAGCTCGACGTGGCGCCATCCGCCGTCAGCCATGCCGTCGGCAGCCTCGAAGCGAGCCTCGGCATTCGGCTTCTGGCGCGTACCACGCGCAGCGTCGCGCCGACCGAGGAGGGGCGCCGGTTGCTCGAACGGCTGGCACCGGCGCTCGACGAGATCGCCCATGCATTGGAGGCTGCCGCCGACGCCCGCGAGCGTCCGGCCGGGAACCTGCGCATCACGGCGCCGCGTTTTGCTGCCGACCTCATCCTCGCACCACGGCTTGGGGCTTTCCTGGATCGTTATCCCGAGATCGTGCTCGAAATTGCCAATGAGGACGGCTTCACCGATATCGTCGAAGAGGGCTACGATGCCGGCATCCGGCTCGGCGAAAGCCTGGAGGCGGACATGATTGCCGTGAGGGTCGGGCCGGAACTCGAAAGTGCCGTCGTCGCTTCGCCAGATTACTTCAAGCGATATGGCCGACCGCAGCATCCGCGGGATCTGGCCGCGCATCGCTGCATTCGGCGGCGCTTCTCCAACGGCACGCTCTATCGCTGGGAGTTCGAGAAGGATGGCGAGGAGCTGACGGTGTCGGTCGAGGGACCACTGATTCTTGGCGAAGACCGGCCGATCATCAAGGCGGCAATGGGTGGCGCCGGCCTTGCCTATCTGTTCCTGTCCCGTGTCGAGACCGGGATTGCCGAAGGGAAGCTGGAGCGCGTCATGGAGGACTGGTGCGCGCCCTATGCCGGTCCCTATCTCTACTATCCGAGCCGCCGGCAGATGCGGCCGGCGCTGCGCGCCTTCATCGATTTCTTCCGGCACAGCGGATAGGAGACGGCTCGAAATCGGGTGGCGCGGCAGGCCCGGATCTGGAATGCCGTTGGTTTCGTGTTTGGATGAGAGGAAAACCTATGAAGAAGCCGGGTTCGATGAAGGGTCTCGAAGATCTCGGCCGGGTGCGGCTCTCCCGAAACTTCTTCTTCCGCGATTTCCTGCATTCGGAAATCGCCGATTTCTACCGCATTCCGAACATCCCCGATGATCCCGATCTGGCGATCGAGGCCGGACGCCGTCTCTGCGAGGAATTGCTGGAACCGCTGGAAGCGACCTTCGGCCGCCTCGTCATTCGTTCTGGCTACCGCAACCGCGCCGTCAACGGCTTCGGCAATGCCAATGGGCTCAACTGCTCGACCAATGCCGCCTCGGCCGCCGATCACATCTGGGACATGCGCGATGCGGACGGATGCATCGGTGCCACCGCCTGCATCGTCATTCCCTGGGTCTGGGATCGGCGCGGCGAGATCGGCGGCTGGCAGTCGATCGCCTGGTGGATCCACGACCACTTGCCCTATGCCTCGCTCTGCTTCTTTCCCAAGCTCTGGGCTTTCAACATCCAGTGGCACGAGCGGCCGGCGCGACGGATTTCAAGCTTCATCCAGCCGCGCGGGCTGCTGACCAAGGCCGGCATGGCGAACCAGACCGGCAATCATGCCGAGGCCTATGCCGGGTTTCCGGATTTGAGGACCGCGCCGAAATTGACCTTGTAGCGTACGTGCTCGTCGGTCCCGGAGTAACGGTCGTAGAGCCGCCGTGCCGTGGCATTGTCTGCTTCCGTGTACCAGTAGAGCCGGTCCCAGTCCTTTTCCCGGCAGAGCGCGATGAGATCGTCGATCATCGCCCTTGCCACGCCCTGGCCGCGTGCAGCGGGATCGACATAGAGATCCTCGATGTAGCAGATCGGCCTCCGGAAGAAGGTGGCGAGCTGTTCCTGGCAGATCGCGAAGCCGACCAGCTGGGTGTCGAGGATCGCCAGCCGCGCGAAAAGCGGCGCCGCCGGATCGATCAGCCTCTTCCAGGTGAGATCGATGATGTCTTCGGCCAGCTCGGAGCCGGAAAAGGCGAGATAGCCTGCCCAGAGCCGGCGCCAGTCCGCCTCGTCGCCGCTTGCCGCGGCGCGTATCGTCAATGCCATCGTGTTGGTTCAGCTCCCGTCATTCGCCGACATCGTTGAGCTTTTGGATCGCTTCGTCCGACAACCTAAGCTCGGCAGAACGAATGAGGCTCTCCAATTGCGCGAGGCTGGTGGCGCTGGCGATCGGTGCGGTAACACCCTTGCGGGTCCGCACCCAGGCGAGCGCGATTTCCGCCTGGGTCGCCCCGGTTTCTGCCGCGATGTCGTCGAGCACGCCGAGGATCCTCATGCCGCGCCCGTCGAGATATTTCTCGACGCCGCTGCCGCGCGCCGAGCCTTCGAGGTCCTTGTGGGTGCGGTATTTTCCCGAGAGAAAGCCCCGTGCCAGACCGAAATAGCTGATGACGCCGATCTCTTCGGAAATGCAGAGATCTCGCAGTGGGCCTTCGAACGCGTCGCGGTCGTAGAGATTGTATTCCGGCTGCAGCACCTGATAGCGTGGCAAGCCCTGGTTGGCGGAAACGTCAAGCGCCTCGCGCAGTTGCAGCGAGTTCAGGTTGGAGGCGCCGATCGCCCGAACCTTGCCCTCGCTCAGCAACTGATCGTAGGCCGCGAGCGTCTCTTCGTAGGGCGTTTCCGAATCCGGCCAGTGCGAGAGATAGAGATCGATGTGGTCGGTCTGCAGCCGCTTCAGCGAATCTTCGACCGCCTGCAGGATCCAGCGACGCGAGAGCCCCTTGCGATCGGGTCCGAGCTCCGAGCCGACCTTAGTGACGATGACGGCCTTGTCGCGTGATCGGCCGGACAGTTTCAGCCATTTGCCGATGATCGTTTCGGATTCGCCGCCCTCATTGCCCGGCGCCCAGGAGGAGTAGACATCGGCAGTGTCGATGGCGTTGAACCCGGCATCGAAAAAGGCATCGAGCAGGGCGAAGGAGGTCTTTTCGTCGGCGGTCCAGCCAAAGACATTGCCGCCGAAGACGAGTGGCGCGATTTCCAGGTCGGTGCGGCCAAGTCTCAGTTTTTCCATGGTTTTGCTCCATTGGACTGGATGAAGGCATGGTGCGATCGGGAGGATTGCGAAGAGAAAGATAGGGCAGAAAAGCTGACATTGTCACCCGCCCCCGGGCTTTTTTCTCAGGAAGGGGAATCCTCGGTCGGGCGTATGCAGCCGCTTGATAGGTACGTACCTCGGCGCTAGTCTTTGCGACCAAATCAGGGAGCCTCGCCATGCTACGTTTCGGAATTCTGTCCACGGCCAAGATCGGCCGCGACCTCGTCGTGCCCGCCATTCAGGACGCGGAAAACTGCGTCGTCTCGGCTGTTGCCAGCCGCGACTTTGCCAAGGCCCGGGCCATGGCCGATCGCTTCTCGGCGCCGCATGCTTTCGGCTCCTACGAGGAGATGCTGGCCTCCGACGTGATCGACGCGGTCTATATTCCGCTGCCGACGGCCCAGCACGTCGAGTGGTCGGTCAAGGCGGCCAATGCCGGCAAGCACGTGCTCTGCGAAAAGCCGATCGCGCTGCGTGCCTCCGAGATCGATGCGCTGATCGCCGCGCGTGACCGCAACGGCGTGCTGATCGCCGAAGCCTTCATGGTCACCTACAGCCCCGTCTGGCGCAAGGTGCGCTCGCTGCTGGCCGAAGGCGCGATCGGCCGGTTGCGCCACGTCCAGGGTGCGTTCACCTATTTCAACCGCGACCCCAACAACATGCGCAACATTCCCGCGCTTGGCGGTGGCGGCCTGCCGGATATCGGCGTCTATCCCACGATCACCACCCGCTTCGTCACCGGCAAGGAGCCGGTGCGGGTGCAGGCAAGCACCGACCGCGATCCGGAGTTCGGCACGGATATCTATTCGAGCGTGCGCGCCGATTTCGGCGACTTCGAACTCAGCTTCTACATCTCCACCCAGCTGGCGGCCCGCCAGGTCATGGTCTTCCACGGCGACAAGGGCTTCATCGAGGTGAAGTCGCCCTTCAACGCCGACCGTTACGGTCGCGAGGAAGTGGAACTGACGAACCAGAACCACGCCCAGTCCCAGCTGTTCCGCTTCCAGGATGCGCGCCAGTACAAGCTCCAGGCGGAAGCCTTCTCGCGCGCCGCCAAGGGCGAGGACGAGGAGGTGGTGACGCTCGAGAATTCGCGCCTCAATCAGAAATTCATCGATGCGATCTACCGCGCCAGCGCCAAGGACGGTTGGGAGGCAATCTGATCAACGAAAAGGGCCCGCCGGCTTGGCTGGCGGGCCCTTGCCTCTTGATCCCCTGCGATCATCCCGTCAGGCAATCGCCGCCTGTTCCCTTGCCAGGCCGCGCAGCTTGAAGATCAGAAAATCGGCGACCGTGATCAGGCCGATGACGATGAAGCCGATACCTGCGACAGTGAGGAACGGGTAGGCCGCGACCAGCAGCGCTACGCTTGCCACCTGCCAAAGGATGTCGCCGGCGATGCTGACGCGTGCCGCTGCGGAGACCGGCCCGCCGTTGCGTGCCGCGGCAAGGTGAAAGATCCCCCAAAATACCAGCCCGACGCCGAGCATCTTCATCATCGGCGCTGTCGCTGCGGGGCTGAAGAGCGAAGCAAGGGGGGCGGCAAAAAGGATCAGCAGGGCGCCGATGGCAAGAGAGTAGGCGCCGTCGGCGAGGAAGGTTTTGTTGAGAAGGCTGCGGTTCGAGAGGTTCATCTTCGGCTCCATCCGTTTGTCGATGGCCAGATGTTTGCGCCGACGACGTCATCAAGCCAATTACCTCTGAGGTAATGGATTTTACCCCGCGCGCGCGCCACTCTGCGGGTCCAATGGAGAATCACGACACATGCTGTTCGGCGAACATCTGAAGGAATGGCGCGGGCATCGCCGCATGAGCCAGCTTGACCTCGCGGTTGCCGCCGGCATATCGGCGCGCCACCTGTCGTTCCTGGAAACCGGCCGCTCGAAGCCGTCGGAGGGGATGATCCTGCGGCTGGCCTCGGTGCTGGATATTCCAGCCCGCGACCAGGGCACGCTGTTTTCGGCAGCCGGCTACCGGCCGCGCATGGCGACGCGGCCTGCCGCGGGGCTCGATGCCATGCCGCCCGCTGTCGCCAATGCCATCCGGCTGATCCTGGCGCGCCACGATCCCTATCCCGGCCTGGTGCTCGATCACGAATACACCTTGCTCGTCGTCAATCCGGCGCTGGCGAGCCTTGCTGTGGCCGCCGACATTCCGTTTCAGCCGGGAGAAAACTTCCTCGACACCTTCCTCGGCAATGACAACGTTCGCAAGCTGGTCGTGAACTGGGAGGCCGCGGCGGCCGATCTCGTGCAGCGCGTGCGCACCGAGGCCTGGTTGCAGGGGCCGCGTAGCCGTCTCGGCAAACGCTTGGAAAAGGCAGCGTCGAATTCGGCGGTCGAGCGTGCGATTGATAATCATCCGGACACGGACCGATTGCCCGTGCTGCCAATCGAACTCGATGTCGGCGGCCTGCGGCTGAGCTTCATCACCACGCTGCAGACCTTCGGCTCGACCCAGGATGCCCTTGTGGAAGGCGTGCTGATCGAATCCTTCTTCCCCGCGGACGAGGAGACCAAGGCGTTTTTCGAGCGAAAGGGATGAGCGCTACCGGCCGTCCCGCTGCAGGTCGATGGCGATGGCGCCGCAAAGCATCAGCGCGAGGCCCATATTGTAGGCGCCGATCGCCGCCGCAGCTTCAATCCAGTTGCCGCTTGCGCCGGCCAAACCCAGCAAGACCGAACCGACCAGCAGGCAGACGCGCGGAGAACGCAGACTGCATGTGATGATGCCGAGGAGGAAGGAAGCGGTGACGATCATGGTCCCGGGCACCCTTACGAATTGATGATGATCATGCCGCTGATGATCAGCGCGGCGCCAAGGGCGTAGCGCAGCGTCACGGCCTCGCCGAGAAAGACGGCGGCAAGCAGCGGCACGATGCAGAAGGTCAGCGCCATGAACGAATAGGCGATCGTCAGCGGCACGGACTTGATCGTGAAGATCCAGATGATCGTGCCGATGCCGTAGACCGCCAAAGCGATGAGCAGTGTCGGGCTGAAGGCCAGCGCCAGCAGCCCTTGGGCGTTGGCGTTTCCGGTCTTGGCGCTCGTGAGCTTGAAGAGAATCTGACCGGCCGAAATCAGCACAGGCGTGAAGAACAGACCGAACCAGACGGTGGGCGCCAGATTGAGGTTCATCGCCACGCCTCACACCGCCCCAGCTTTGTCTTCGCAGTAGAAGATGTCGCGGCCGATGTCGACGCACTCGTGCTTGGCTGGAACCGGATGCACTGCGCGCAGGAAGGAGTGGGTGTAGGGGAAGAAGTTGAAGTGTGGGTTGAACGTGTAGCGATACTCGCGCTCGCGCGGCACCACGATGATCAGGCGCCGGCGGGCAATCCGGCGGAGCTCGGAGATCGCCTTGCGATAGTCGAGGATATGTTCGATCACATGCGTGCAGACGACCGTATCGAATTCGCCATCCGCAAACGGCAGGTCCTCGATCATCGCGGCGTGATACTCGATGCCTTCGATCCGGGCTGCATCGTCGATGGCGAAGTCGACGCCCGTGAGGCGCTGAAGGCGAGGGTTGGCCTCCCGGATGCGCTTCAAGAGGACGCCCGTTCCGCAGCCGACGTCGCAAACGCTGTCGCCCACGATGCTGGCCGCGATCTTGCGCACGCAGGCTTCGGAATTATCCGTTCCCTCGTGAACCCTCGGATGGTGGCGATAGAGGTCTTCGTATTCGCGGGCCGAAAGGAACGGCGCCCGAGCGCGAAACTCGGCAAGGTGGGCAATGTGCTTGCCCCAGGCGAGGCTGGCCATGCCCTTGAAGAAGCGCGAATCCCTGAGGACCGGCGGGATGACGTCTTCGATGATGAAGCGTATGCGGTTGGTCGTTTCCCGGTTCATCCGTGGCGTTCCCGAACAATGCGTGGCGTCGGCTGCAAGCCGGTTTCCTGGTCGTCACCCCGGGTCGAAGCGATGCCGCTGTTCAGGCTGGCAAGGGGCGTTGCCCGTGAAGGGGTCGCAACATAGTGCAGCCGCAGCTGTTCGGTCCGGCCCCGCGAGACTGAATCGAGGATCACGCCCGCCGTGAACATGATGATCGACATCATCAGCATGGCCAGCGCGAAGACCCAGGTCGGCATGCGCGGCACGAGCCCGGTGGCGAAATATTCGAACAGCACCGGCATCATGAAGCCGATGCTCGTCGCAAAGAATGCCATGCCGATCAGTCCGAAGAACGTGAAGGGCCGCGTTTCTTTCATGAGCATCGCGAAGGTCCAGAGGATCTTGGCGCCGTCCTTGTATGTCGACAGTTTGGAATGGGAACCTTCCGGGCGCCGGCCATAGTCCAGTTCAAGCTCCGCGACCGGCAGCTTGAGACGCGAGGCATGAACGGACATCTCCGTCTCGATTTCGAAACCGTTGGAAATGGCCGGGAAGCTCTTGGCGAACCGTCGCGAGAGCACGCGGTAACCGGAGAAGATGTCGTTGAAATCCGTGCCGAATATTTCCCGGTACAGAAGGTTGAAGATCCTGTTGCCGAAGGCGTGACCCTGTCTGCCGGCATCGTCGTGAACGCCGCGTCGCGTCCCGACGACCATGTCGGCGCGCTCGGTGATCAGGGTGCGGATCAGGTCTTCCGCATCCGTCGGGCAATAGGTGCTGTCGCCGTCGGCCATGACATAGATGTCGGCATCGATATCGGCGAGCATGCGGCGCACCACGTGCCCCTTGCCCTGCCGGCGTTCGCGCACGACGGTCGCACCGGCGAGCATGGCCTTCAGCGCCGTGCCGTCGGTCGAATTGTTGTCGTAGACATAGACATGTGCCGTCGGCAGCGCCGCCTGGAAGCCCTGAACCACTTGTCCGATGGTCGATGCTTCATTGTAGCAGGGCAGCAGTACTGCAATGTTGAAACGGTCGAACATCCGGGTGGCTCGGCTCGTGTTGGGTTGGCGGCATCATAGGCATCAGGGTGTTAACAAGACGCCAAGGGCACGTTCGTGCGTGCGGCGCCTGGAGTCGACCGCTGCAGGCTTTACGCTTTCTTGAGCGCGTATCGTTAGGCTGCCATGGGATGGAGAAGGACAAGGAATCCATGGTGAACGGGACGGCGACGCTTTCTGAGGCGACTTCAACGGACGCGCCGAGGCCGTTCTGGTCGAGCCTGCGTTGGATGGTGTTCGTCTACGGCGTGCCCACAGTCCTCTTCCTCGTCACCCGGTTCCTGACGGCGCCCGACTATGTTGGCCGCGACAACGACGACGTCATGCGCCTGGTTCAGGTGCGCGATCTCCTTACTGGCCAGAGCTGGTTCGACCTGACGCAAGTCCGCCTCGGCCTGGAAGGCGGCACGCTGATGCACTGGTCGCGCCTCATCGACCTGCCGATCGCCGCACTCGTTTCCGTCTTCAGGCCATTTGTCGGCCCTGTGCAGGCTGAAACCCTGGCCTTGGGGTTCTGGCCGATTTCCCTTGCTGTGCCTTTGCTGGCGGCGATGGGGCTGGCCGGTCGTCGAGCCGGTGGTGTGGATGCCATGCACTTCTGCCTGGGACTGACCGTGATCTTCATCATCACGACCAATCGATTCCTCGGCGGAGCGATCGACCATCACAATGTGCAATTGGTCCTGGTTGCTGCCATGGCGGCAATGCTCGTCGATCATACGTACCGCGCGGCGAGCTACACCATTGCAGGATTGGCGGCAGCGCTGGCGATTGCCATTGGTGCAGAAACGACGCCGTTTGTGGCCATGGTCTGCGCGGTCGTTGCCTGCCAGTGGGTTTGGGCCGGTCGAAAGGCTTTGCGGTCCACCGTCGCCTTCGGCCTTTCGCTGGCTGCAGGCATCAGCCTGTTCTTCTTCGCGACGGTGCCGCCGCGTCTCTACCTGGCCGCGACCTGCGACAATCTCTCGATCGCCTTCTATTTGCTGGCGCTGACCGGGGGTGGCCTGTTGGCGCTTGCCGCCGCCACGCTCAGCGACCGGTCAGCCGTAGCAAGGATGATCGCTCTTGGCGCGTGCGGCCTGGCCGTCATTGCCGTGGCACTGGTTGTGGCGCCGCAATGCCTGGGCAATCCCCTGTCGGGGCTCGACCCGCTGCTTCTCGAACTGTGGCTCGACAATGTCACCGAGGCGCGTTCCTTCCTGGCGGTCGCAAGGACGGAGCCCACGAGCCTCGGCGCCTACTACTTCACCGGTGCCTTTGCCGCGCTTGTCTGCGCCTGGCGCATCTGGCGTCGGGACAGGGTCGATCTCAACCTCATTCTCTTCGCGCTAGTGTTTTCGAGCCTGATGATTGCGCTCATTCAGGTGCGCGGAATGGCCTTCTCCAATCTTTTGGCTATCGTGCCGCTTGCCTTGCTGCTTTCGGATCTTCGTGCCCGCTCGAAAGGCGGCACGGCGGGTACGGGCGCCTCCCTGCGTTACGTCGGCACGCTTCTCATTTCGGTCCCGGTTGTCTGGGCTATTGCCGGGGAGCTTTTCGACAAGGGGATCGGGGGCGTCATGGCGGGCGAGCCCCAAGCCTCGAATGGTGAGGCGTGCCTGACACCGGCATCGCTGGCCGATCTGGAGGGCCTTACGCCTTCATTCATCGTCGGGCCATCCGATATCGGTGCCGCCGTCCTTCGCCATACGCAGCACCGCGTTCTGAGTGCGCCCTATCACCGCAATGCCGCGGGGATGCTTACGGAGTTGAAGATCGGCCTGGCCCGGACTGAGGATGCGGCGAACATGCTGCGTCAGCTCGGGCATCCGATCCTGGCCTTCTGCGCCGCGGACGTTCAGGCACGAATGATCGCCGCGCGAGCGCCGCAAGGGCTCTATGCCGAACTTGCGGCCGATCATGTGCCGGCGTTCCTGTCGCCCTTGCCGATTTCGGCAGGTTCGCCCATCCGGCTCTATGCTCTGAAACCTTAGGCGGTGCCTGCCCGGCGGGTGGAAAGCGCAACGGATATGCTGGCCTTCGGCGAAGGGTGCGGTAAAAGAAGCCATGGCTTCTTTCTTCGACAGCGATTCTCCGAGCAATCTTGCCGAATATTCGGTGTCCGAGCTTTCGGGCTCGATCAAGCGAACCGTCGAGCAGGCCTTCGACCAGGTGCGCGTGCGCGGCGAGATCTCCGGCTATCGCGGCCCGCACTCGTCGGGCCATGCCTACTTCGCGCTCAAGGACGATCGGGCCCGCATTGACGCGGTGATCTGGAAGGGCACCTTCTCGCGCCTACGCTTCCGCCCGGAAGAGGGCATGGAGGTAATCGCGACCGGCAAGGTCACGACCTTCCCGGGTTCGTCGAAATACCAGATCGTCATCGAATCGATGGAGCCGGCCGGTGCGGGCGCGCTGATGGCGCTTCTCGAAGAGCGCAAGCGCAAGCTCGGGGCCGAGGGTCTCTTCGATGCCGCCCGCAAGCGGCCGCTGCCCTATATGCCCAGGGTGATCGGCGTGGTGACCTCGCCGACCGGTGCCGTCATCCGCGATATCCTGCACCGCATTGCCGACCGCTTTCCGGTGCACGTCGTCGTCTGGCCGGTGCGGGTGCAGGGCGATGGTTCGGACGACGAGGTGGCGGCGGCGATCCGAGGCTTCAACGATATTGAACCCGGCGGCCCGATCGCCCGTCCGGATGTGTTGATCGTTGCGCGTGGCGGCGGCAGCCTCGAAGACCTCTGGGGCTTCAACGACGAGGCCGTCGTTCGTGCCGCGGCCGCCTCTCAGATTCCGCTGATTTCCGCCGTCGGGCACGAGACCGACTGGACGCTGATCGACTATGCCGCCGACCAGCGCGCACCGACGCCGACCGGGGCGGCCGAAATGGCCGTGCCGGTCCGGGCCGATCTCGAGGCGGCGGTCTCCGGCCTGTCGGCACGCTTGAAATCTGCGGTCGGGCGGCAGATGGACAATCGCCGCCAGGCGGTGCGCGCACTGGCGCGGGCGCTTCCGTCACTCGATCAACTGCTGGCGCTGCCGCGCCGTCGCTTCGATGAGGCAGCGCTGGGCCTCGGCCGTGGCTTGCAAATGAACACGGCGAACAAGCGCCGGCAGTTCGAGCGTGTCTCGGCCGAGCTGCGCGCCGATCTTCTGAAGGGCAAGCTTTCCGAGCGGCGTCAGCGCCTTGTCGATGCCATGAACAAGGCCGAACGCATCGTCGAGCGGCAGGTCCATCGCGGCGAGGCGCGGGTCCAGGCGGCGGATGCGGCGCTGCGGGCGCTGCCCTCACGCTTGGTCGGCCAGATCCACCGCGCTTCCGATCGTGTCACGGGGCTTGCCGCCCGGTCGGATGCGGCGATCCGTGCAGACGTGCGCCGCCTGCGCAGCGTCATTGTCGCCCAGGATCGCATCCTGCAGTCGCTCTCCTATCGCAACGTCCTGCAGCGCGGCTTCGCTCTTGTTCGGGACGCCGATGGCGGTCCCGTGCGCCAGGCGGCATCCGTCTCGGCCGGCATGGCACTCAGTCTGGAATTTGCCGATGGCCGCGTTTCGGCAATTGCGGGCGAAGGCGAGGGCGAGCCGGCTTCTCCGTCGCCGGTGCCACGCAAGAAGCAGCCGAAGCCCGCGGAGCCGGCGGGAGATCCGCCGAAACAGGGCAGTCTGTTCTAGCGCGTCATCTCGTTGTCATGGCCACGACCTAACGCCATGGTTCCCTAAAGATTGACGGAGCCCGGCATGACTGAGCGAGCCAAGATTATCTTCATCCACGGCGCCTCCAGCAGTGGGAAATCGACACTGGCGCGCGCGGTCCAGGCGCAGATTGGCGAGCCGTTCTGGCATGTTTCGATCGACCATATTCGCGGTTCGGGAACGGTGCCGATGGAGCGGTTCCGCCGCGGCGACTTTCGCTGGAAAGAACACCGGGCCCGCTTCTTCGACGGGTTTCACCGCTCGCTGGTCGCCTATGCATCAGCCGGCAACAATCTCCTGCTGGAGCACATTCTCGAGGAGCCCGGCTGGGCCGTCGAACTGGCGGCGATGTTCGAACCCTTCGACGTCTTTTTCGTCGGCCTTCATTGCGAACTCGACGAACTCGTCCGAAGGGAAACGCTTCGCGGCGATCGGCCGATCGGCAGTGCCGCGGAGGACTTTCATCGGATCCATGAAGGACAGCGCTACG